>JBHLLE010000140.1:0-7857 GCA_048885945.1 Candidatus Hermodarchaeota archaeon
CGGGACTAATATTATGGAAACTTTGCGATCTTACTCCCGATAAAGTACAAGCAAATAAGGCTAAAATAACTGAGATGGGATTATAATAAAATACTCTTATTATTCTTTTTTTTAATCTTATTTTTCTTTAATTAAAATTGAATAAAAAAAAATAAAGTTAAATTTCATTATTTTAAAGACCCATTTGTTTAATTTTAAGTTGATTTTCGGAGACTTTATCAGGTCTTAAATCATAATACTTCCAAAAAATTAGAACTCCAAGAAATAATGAAATTAAAGGAATTACTGCAAAATGAATTTGAATGCCAATTATTGCTTGAGCAGATTGAGTTTCTGAACCTTCAACGAATCCTGTTAAGGAATGAACTATAGCAAAACTAACAGCTTGACCCACAATTGCTAACCTCATGAAAAATGTATTTATTCCATTGTAAACGCCTTCCTGTCTTTCGCATGTGTTAACTACTGCTTCATCGATTACATCAGCTAAACATACCAGTTGCATAGCCCAGAAACCTCCCAAAACCAACCCCCAGATAATCATTGCGATAATAAATCCTTCAATTGTGTTTACAAACATTAACGGAATCGTAAAGATCGTTAGAAGAACTCCTGTAATTAGTAGCACTTTTCTATTGTCATTTATTTTATGAGCTAATTTTACCCAGAACGGTGTGGAAATTAATACAGATATTAGAAAGGAACCCATAATTATCGTTATAACGCTTGCTTCCATTACCAAGATATATCGGGCAACGTAAGGAATAGAGGCTGTCATAGACCGTATCATTATTTGATAACTTAGGATGATTATAATGTATGCAACAAAATTTTTTTGTTTTAACGATGTTTTTAGAGTTTTAAAGAAGGGAGTTTTTTCTTTTTTTTCATTATAAGACTGCAAATATCGATCTACATAGATTTGCTCATCTCGAGATCCTGACAAAGATAGTGATAAAGCAATTAGAGCAATTAGAAAAACTACTCCTGCTTGAATGATGTATGACTGCTTAACACCAAATATAATAAAGAGCGGGGGCACAACTGCACCAGATACAGTTCCTATAACTCCAATTAATATATTTATACCATTCGAAGTTCTTCGCTCCTCAGACGAACGAAACTTGTCAGGATATAAGGATGCATAATTTACCCAGTGTAAACTGCAAAATGTATCAAAAAGACATAGTGAAAATAATAACCAACCAAATAAAATCCAAGCACCTTGGTTAGGATCAATATCAGGCGGTGTATATAAAAGAACATAACTTATTATCCATAATATACCCCCGATAACTATCCAAGGAAATCTTCTTCCCCATTTCTTCGTGAATTTAAAAGGTCGATTCGTGAGATATCCTATTAAAGGATCGTTTACTGCGTTCCATATCGCATATATAACGAAAGCTATTCCAACGTATAACACATTTAAACCTACTTCAGTTTCATAAAAAAAGAATGTAAACGCGCTAAAAGCCATCCATAGAAATTCGTTCATAAACGTTCCAAATGCAAAAGAGATCATTGTTCCCTTGGAGTGTTTTATCTCAATCTCGTTAGTTTCCATAAATATTCTCCATTTAATTTTTTCAAGTTTTTTCTCTTTTTATATTAGTTAGTATGATATATAAAAATAATTCGAAAGGATAATAGAATAAAAAGAATTAATTTTCAGAGAATAGAGACTTACCTAAATTTAAAATCTCAGACTTTAACCTGTATCTTCATTTAATTTTTTCATATGGTACCAGTCTTTAAGTTCTTCAAATTTCATGTATTCAAGAGACGTTAAAAGATCACCTTTTGCATCGTCTTTAATTTTTTTTAATAACTCAACGCAAATATCTTGGTTATCAACTGCTATATTATTATTCCATTCTGGATCTTTTTTTACATCAAATAATTTCGAGTATTTTCCATCGTTTGAGGTAATTAATGCATAATGGTCGTCTTTATAAAGGGTACATAAACTAAAGCCACAAGTGATGTAATTTCTACCATTTAAAATTTGATCGTCTTCGTTAGCGAATAAGCTTAAATCTAAACCTTCAAATGCTTCAGGTTTTTCCTTATCAAGATAACCAAACAAAGTAGGTAAAATATCGAAATTATATATGTAAGACTTTCGTATTCTCTTTGGTCCATTTATTCCTCCGGGAGGTTTTATCATAAAGGGAATATCCACTAATTCAGGATACATAAACATTGGGATCTTTCCCGTAGCATTATGTTCCCCGATGCTATGACCGTGATCACTAATTAAAATGATTAGGGAATCGTTATATATATCCATTTCTTTCAATTTTTCGATAAATTTACCAAACCATGCGTCGCATAGAGAAACTTCTCCTGCATAACAAGCCCTCATGAATTTCAATTCTTCAGGGGAAATATATCTCAAATTTTGGCTATATGCTGGTTGAATTATTTTTCTTCCATTGTAACTTTTATCGACATATAGATCTAAGTATTTTTGTGGTGGATCCCAAGGTTCGTGGGGATCAAATTCATCAATAAAACAAAAAGTATTTTGAACTTGAGCTGTATCCTCGACAAATTCTATTGCTTTGTTAAATGTTTGTGCGGGAAAATATTTTTCTTCACTTTTTCGATCTTGAATGTTAGCCAAATAATTGTATAAAATAAACTTTTGATAAACAGAAGATCTTTTGTGTTTTTTAGAGCTAATTAAGTATTGTTGCAAATCCTTTTGAAATTCTTCTTCGCTTTTCCTCATTTTTGCTCGTGCTTTATCAGCTTCGTGACCTCTAATCCAATTCCATTGGTCAAATCCGAGGTGAAAATTCATGTTAGGCTTGAATTGGTGAAATGTGCTAGTTATAAAGGCACTTGTATATTTAGGATTCCTTAAATATTCCGCAATATGCTTGTGATGAGGAGGAATCGGATCCCATCCGGGATCTTCTACTAAATCATCAGTACGAAGCTTTGGTTTAGCGTGATTAAATGGGAACGTGCGAATACCCGTATGGATTGCTCTTCGTACTGGTATGGTCGGTAGAGATTCGGGATATGCTTTATCAAAGACTATACAATCCTTTGCAAAAGCATCAAAATTTGGAGTTTTAATCCATTTATTTCCATAGGTTATACCCGTATGATCTTTTCTTAGAGTATCAAAGATAATAAGGAATATTTTCATAGTTTGACATAGATTATAAGATTATTTAAAGATTATAATTAATAATCTTCAGTGTTCTAATATTAAAACAAGAAAAAGATAAGATCTTACTATTTAAATTATTCAAAATCATCAAGGTATACAACTTCGCCTCCATTCTTAGCCGATTTAATCGCTGCTAAACATACTTTAACATCTTCCTTTGCTTCATATGGCGAAACAATAAAATTCTTTTTGTTATTCGACATTGCATCAATAAAATGTTCCATTTGATTTATATATCCGTTCTCAGAATTATAAATCGTATTGATTCCAAGTTTATCCTTATCATAAATTTTTCCTCCATCAAAATTGATAGCTCCCTTCTCACCTTTTACAAGGGTATGGGTATAAAATATAAAATCAGTGGGTTTTGCCCAACTAGCTTCACATTCACCAGCTATATTATCATTATAATTAAGCGTGGTTAAAGATTCACCAAACAAATCTTTCTTATATCTATTTATTACTTTCGCTTTGCACGATACAGATTCTGGTTTTCCTAAAATCCATAAGATAAAATCTATATCGTGAATAGATAAATCTAAAATAACTCCTCCCGATTTGTGTTGATCAGCAAACCATTCGCTCCAAGGAAAACTTCCAAGACGCTTTGAACTTATAAATTGCACTTTTCCAATTTTTGATGCCTTACTCATCACATAATTTCGAACGCTGCCATACGTAAGCCAAAATCTAAGTGATTGGGCAACGAACAATTTAACATTATTTTCTTCAACAGATTTTATAATCGAATCACATTCCTCTACAAACCTAGCCATAGGCTTTTCTAAAAAAATATTTAATCCTCGTTCTGCACATTCACAGGCGATTTCCTTATGTGTGTGGGTCGGTGTTGTGATAAATACTGTATCTAACTGCTCATTATTAAGCATTTGTTTAATATCAGTATAAAAAGGTACATTCTTAAAACCTCTAATTTTTTTTTTAGTCCTTGAAAAGACGGAAGAAATCTTTATATTAGGAAATCGTTTCATTACACCCATATGTATTTTAGCAATATAACCATACCCTATGATTCCAACGTTTAAATCCTTCATTACTTACCATTTAAAATTAAATTTTATTTCTTATATATGTTGATTATTTTTTAATGGATATTTAAAAATACTTTTTTTAGAAATATTTAATTACAATATCAATAATCAATTTTCATACTTATAAAATTCAAATGGTGTTTTATTTTTGTCATTTAAGAAAAAACTTAACGAAAATTTTCCTCAATGGCCTATTTATAATGAATTAGAAATTGAAGCCATAAAGAATGTCATAAAATCGGGAAAATGGTGGTGTGGATCTCCCGGTGCACATCAAGGAGAAAATGTTTGGAAATTTCAAGAAGAATTTGCTAGATTTCAAGGTGCACAGTATTGTATAGCCGTGTTTAATGGAACAGTAGCAATTGAAGTAGCATTATTAGCGTTAGGAATTGGACTTGGAAATGAAGTTATTGTGTCTGACTTTACTTTTGTAGCTTCCGCCTCTGCGGTCGTAGCAACTAACGCAGTTCCTATATTTTGTGATATTAATCCTGAAACATTGGTAATGGACGTTAATAGAGTTAAAGACTTAATTACTGAAAGAACAAAAGCAATCATTCCAGTACATTTAGGTGGTAATCCTGTGGAGATGGATCGTCTAATGGAAATCGCTAAAGAACATAACCTAAAAGTGATTGAGGATTGTTCACACGCCCACGGATCAAAATATAAAGGAAAATATGTAGGGAATTGGGGACATGCAGGTACTTTCAGTTTTCAAGCGTCTAAAGTTTTGACAGGAGGAGAAGGTGGAGCTATCGTTACAAATAACGCTCAATTAGCAGATTTAATGTATTCAATCTCAGATTGTGGCAGAAAAAAGAAAGGTTATTTTTATGAACATAATATTTATGGAACTAATTATCGAATGACGGAATATCAAAGTGCAGTGCTTTTGGAGCAAATGAAGAAGTTTCCCGATCAACATAAGCTTAGAAATGAAAACGCTAGGTATTTCATGGAAAAATTAAACGCTATTGATGGAATTCAAGCAATTAAAACAACCCCAGGGACTGAAATGTTGGGGTGGTATGTATTTCCCGTTGTATTCGAACCTGATAAATTTAATGGAATGACTCCAGCAGACTTCTATTCTAAATTAATGAGAAATCGAATTCCTTTCGATCACTGTTATCCTCCTTTACATAGTCTTGGTTGTTTTAAGAATATTAATTTACGGAATGGAATAGATTATTCAAAAGCCAATTGGGGTGGTTCTAAAAGTGACGATAAAAATTTTCCAATTGTTTCTGATATTTTTTCTCGAAGTATAGAATTTCCTCATGAAATGTTCTTAGGATCAAAAAAGCAATTAGATTTAGTTATTGAATTTATAAAATCTTTAAAAAAAGAAAACTAAGAATAAACGATTTTTCTTTTTAATTTCTTTACATTCTATAATTTTGATTTAGATTTTTTATTTTATTAATTCGCTCTGAAAAGATTTTTTCAGTAATTTCAATTTCTTGAACGACATTTTTAACTACTGTAATCCAGAATAAAGGAATGAAAATCCAAAAAAGAATTGATACAGCAATTCCGTATAGAAATCCAAAAGTATCTGCAACAATTGCTCCAAGTAATGGTCCTAAGGCTCGACCAAATACATCAAAAAAATTAGCTGTTGAAAGAACGGTAGCTCTATGTTCTGGAAGGTTGAGATCTACTATTGTAGCATACCAATTTCCGTTTACAGCACCATTGATAAATAGACCAATCGCCAGCAAAAGCATCATAAGAATTAAGCCAGGTATCATGAATGCGTCAGCGACAGAGACATTATCTGGAGCTCTAAAAGGAATAATCAACGCAATAAATACAAATGGAATTGGAAAGATGTTTCCCATTAAGGCTAAATTTACTCTTGCTCTTTTATTTCCCTTTTTAAAATTCTTATCACCAATTATTCCAAAAATAATAGTACCTATTAGCGTACTAATGAGAGTGGTTGATAATAATATTAAAGTGATAGTACCAGAAAGATTATGATATTTTTCCATATAAGCAAAAAGAAGGAATAAAATGATTCCCGTTGGAATCGTGTCAACGAAATTAATCACTAGCCATTTATTTGATTTTTTCTTGAAAATTACTCTTAAATCCGATTTTTTAATCCTATACGAATATTCAATATGATTTTTATCTGCTTCACGAGAAAAATCTTTACCTATCCTCGATGGTTCTTTAAAGAAAAGAAAAATTAGCGCTATAATTAAACCCATTACACCTACAATAAAGAATGAAAATCTCCAATCATAATTACTTACTAAGGTACCTAGACCTATTCCAATTACCATTCCAAAGAGAGATGCAATAGAAAAAAAAGATAAGCCTTTTGATCTATTTTCGTGTGTGATTAAATCTCCAATTAACGAAAAGCTACTGGGAATTATAGCACCGAAACCAACACCATTTAAACATGTTATTAGAAATAGTAGGTAATAACCACTTAAGTCTGGTGTGACTAATAACGTAAAAGAAGAAGAGACAGAAAAGGTTAAAATTCCTAAGATTAAAATCCATTTTCTCACGAATCTGTCTGCCAAATAACCAAATATTAACATAAAGATACCTGATACTAAGATAAATGTAAAAGTAAGTATTCCTAAAGGTGTAATGTTATTTCCAAATCCAAAATAATTAGAAATTTTAAGTAAATTAGGATAGATCATATATTGCGTAGCATTTATTAGTGCTATTACAATAACAAGAAATAAAATTGATAAAATTGATTTGTTCTCTGTCATTTTTCTCATTTTAAAATTCTCATTAATTTTTAATATGTTACTTATTCTAAGAATTATTTCTACTTAACTATCTTAACACTAATAGTGATTCTATTTATTTTAAAATAATAAATAAAGAGAATTAGAACTTAATCAAATATATAAAGCTTTAAATTGCTTAAAATCTGAATATTAACTATTAAAAAAAATTATATAAAATAGGGATATTATGGTTACACTCAGTACTTTAGAAGTATATCAAGCAATATTCACTATGATTTTTGTTGTAATAGCTATACTATTAGGAATAAGAATTTGCTTAAGATACTTCGAATATAAAAGAAGAGAATTATATTTAGCAGGACTTACAATAATTCTAATGGTTGCTCCATATATATATCCAGTAATAGATTTCTTTTGGATTATATCATACAATGATTCTGCTCCAGTTGAGATTATTTATCTTGGAATTGGTTTTGTGGCGATCGCAAATTTAACTTGGCTAACACTTATTACAGACCTCTTATACAAACAAAAGCAGAAGATTATATTAATAATCATTGCAGCTCAATTAATTGCATTTGAAATCTTTTTGATTTATGCTATACTTGTACAGCCTACTTTGATTTTAATTCCATATGGCGGTCATTTATACAGAGAAGCACCAATATTAATATTCTACTATCTCTTTTCAATAGTTCTATTTCTGACAGCTGGATTTATGTTTGTAAGAGGATCTTTAAAATCAGAGAATAAAGAAACAAGATTAAAAGGGAAAATTATTTGCATTGCTCTGATTTCTTATGTAGTTGGTGCTGTGTTAGATTTCGCTATTGAACCCACTATTTTTTCAGAAACGCTAGCGAGACTGGTACAAATTTCTGCTTTT
>JBHLLE010000141.1:0-7843 GCA_048885945.1 Candidatus Hermodarchaeota archaeon
AGAATTAATTCGCGAAACTACTGAAAAATTTTATGATCATATGAACGATTACATTGAAAATAGGTTAGACGACGTAGATTCAACCTTTCAGGAAATTATTCAATGTGAAAAACAATGCGACCGAATTAAGGAAAGATATATAGAAATTTTATTCAAATATAAACGAGCTTTACCTTTTTTGGTTGAAGATCGATATAAAATCGTTAGTTCTTTGGATAAAATTCTAACTAAGATCGAGTTTATAGCACGATTCATGCAAGTATATCCTTTTAGAATCAAAGAAGATATTAATAACGATTTAATGAAATTAAATAAATTAATTATTGACAGTGTGAATCAGTTAATGAATTGTGCATTATTAATGGAAACAAATTTTGAGGCTGCTTATTTAATTACATTTGAAGTAGAAAAATATCGTAGAGAAGCTCACGATTTAAAGTTTAAGATTCTTGGCGTTCTTTATAAAGATAAAAATAATGAAAAAGCTTTACGCATAATGTTAACAACAAGAATAATCACTTTAATGTATGAAGTAATTCAGTGGGTTGAACAGATTTCTGATTTTTTAAGGGGATTAATTATTAAATATCCAAATAGATAAGAAAAGGTGTTGAGAAGAGAAGTGTTAATTTCCATAGTTCTTGTATTTATCTTAATTTCTGTGTTAATTGCATTTGCTATAGGCGCAAATGATGAAACCTTTTCTACAATTTATGGATCTAAATTTCTTAACATGAAGGAAGTGCTTATTTTAGCAGTAATTTTTGCAATAATGGGAGCTCTTTTGCTTGGAAGAGCTGTGAGTGAGACAGTCGGAAATAACATATTATATATAGAGATTACTCCTGAAGTCGTAATAACTATATTAATCTCTACAGCGATTTGGCTTATAATTGCGTCAGTTTTAGAACTTCCGATAAGTACTACCCACGCAACTATTGGTGCAATTATTGGGATTGGAGTGTATTTAGGTGGAGGAAATGGAGTTAATTGGCCTATAATATTAGAATTGAGTCTTTGGTGGATTCTTTCCCCTGTAATTGGATTTGTAGTAACATACATTGTCTATAAAATAATTCATAAGACTATTATCAACAAATTAAATGGATTCGAAGACTTTGAGCGAACAGAAAGAATTTTTGCCTACATTTTATTAGGTTCAATTTGTTTGACAGCCTTTTCAAGAGCTGGAAATGATTGTTCAAACGCAGTTGGAATCGTAGTAGGTGTAGGGGGTATGGATGTTAATCTCATATTATTTGTTGCCGGATTAAGTTTTGCGAGCGGAATTGTTGTACTAGGTAGGGGAGTAATAAAGAACCTCAGCCAAGTTACTGAATTACATCCTAGTACAGCTTTTGCAGCAGAAGTACCAACGGCAATAATACTATTTATTGGTACATTACGAGGGATTCCGCTATCAGGCTCTCATATGCTTGTTGCATCTCTATTAGGTTTAGCTAAGGCTCGAAGAGCACCAGTTAAAAAAGGAATATGGAAAATAATTGTAGTTTGGTTGCTAACTTTTCCCATGGCAGGTATTTTTTCTATAATCCTTTATAACATAATCAGTTTCTTTGTCTAAAGTGCTTAATTTTTATTTTTCACTATTAATAATTTATAATAATTAGATTTGAAATTGTTAAATAATAATTTACTTGTAAGGTTATTTTTTTTTCTAATCAGAATAATCAAATTCTCTCTAATATTTTCAAACTAAAATAATAAAAAATAATAAACTAATAAAAGAAAGGAACTTAATGAAAAGAAATTCAAGCTCGATTAATTATCAACCCCAAGTAGAATTTACCCTTGAAAAAGATCCATTCATAAAATCTAGACAAAAGGGTATTAGAAGATGGATTTTTGCTCATATCTTTAAAAGATCTAATTTTTTCTTCATTTTAATAATATTTTTTTCTACAGTTATAACAGCAATATTATCGTCAATTTCTATGATTATCATTGGTATGGCTTTCTCTGACTTTATAATCGGAGATAATACTAATTTTATGTTTTATGTAGTGACTTTACTAATACTTGGAGTGGGTACCCCTATTTTAAGGTTATTTAATTTTATGCTACGCGAGGTATTAGCTCAACGAATGGAGCGTGATGTGAGAAGGGAGTTTTATCTTAACCTATTAGGTAAAAGTCAATCGTTTCACGATCAACAAAAAATTGGTGAAATTATGGCAAGAGCAACCGATGACGTAAGAACTATGAATTTTTTGATAAGTCCAGCAATTTCTTTGATTTTTGAATCGTTTACTAATATTGTTATCCCGATTATATTTATTCTATTATTTTATCCAACTCAATTGCTATTTGCACCCATATTTTTTACCGTCTTATTTTTGATTACCTTAAGTTCATATAGTCGAAAAATTGGTCCAGTAACCAGAAAATTACGTTCGAATTTTGGATTAATGAGTGCAACTTTAAACGAAACACTTACGGGTATTGAGATAGTTAAAAGTATTTCAAATGAGGAAACTGAAGCACAAAAATACGGTTTTCACGCTAGAAATTATAGAAACGCGTACGAAGAGCAAGGAAAAGTTCAAGCAAAATACTTACCAATTTTTGTTTTTGCAATTTCAACGACAATTGCTCTTTTACACGCGATAATTCTATATTATCAGGGAATGTTATCTATTGGAGAAATTATTTCGTATATCGGTCTTTTTTCCCTTCTTAGGTTTTCCACAAACATTTCCATATTTGTATTTGCCATCGTAAAATTAGCAGGAGCCAGCGCTAAAAGATTAGTAGATACAATGAATGAGCAGACTGAAATTGATGAAAATATTGAAGGATTAACAAAAGATATAAAGGGAAAAATAAAATTTGATAATGTTACTTTTTTCTATCCAGGATCCTCTGTTCCCGTTTTAAAAGGCATTAATTTCGAAATTGAGCCAGGAAAAACGGTTGCAATTGTTGGTACCACTGGTTCTGGTAAAACTACATTAACTAAGTTAATCTCCCGATTATACGATGTATCTGATGGTACAATTCTGATTGACGATATTGACATTAGAGACTATGCGTTGAAATCCTTAAGAAGCCAAATTTCGTATATAGAGCAGGATGTATTCCTTTTTTCGAAAACAGTTTTTGACAATATCTCTTTTGGACGAACAAGTTCAATGGAAGAAATTATTCGAGTTTCTAAAGAAGCTCAAGCACACGAGTTTATTACCTCATTTCCTAAAAAATACGATTCTGAAGTTGGGGAACGAGGAGTACAACTTAGTGGGGGAGAACGACAGAGAATAGCAATTGCTCGAGCTTTTCTTTCAGATCCTAAAATCTTAATTTTAGACGATTCCACTTCAGCGATAGATTCCGAGACTGAAGATAAAATTCAAAGAGCTATTAAGAATATTTTAAAAAATAGAACCACCATTTTAATAACCCATCGTTTAAGTCAAATACGGTGGGCAGATCTAATTTTAGTTATTAAGCGAGGCGAAATAGTAGCTAAAGGGACACATGAAGAATTATTAAAAACTTCAGACGAATATTGTAAAATCTTTATAAAAAAATTTGATGTAGGAAAAGATATCTTATTAAAGCAATGTGAGGAGAAATGAAATGGGATTTGTGGGTTTAGGTGCAGAGGAATACGATCGTATATATAAAGATAAAGAATTACTAAAGCGAATTTTTAATTATTTTCGGCCTTATAAAGGGTCAATGTCTATTGTTATTCTATTTCTTATTTTAAATTCTTTAACCTACGCATTAGTGCCAATTTTAACTCGTTTTATAATAAACGATTTAGAAAATAATAGAAATGTAGAATACTTATTTTTTATAATTGTTATAATCTTTTTTCTTAATTTATTAGCTTTTATTTTCAATTATTTTCGCCAAATTAATTCTGCTAGGGCTATTGGTAATGTGGTATTAAACATCAGAGAAGCTGCTACTTATGCTGTATTAAATCATGATCTTTCTTTTTTCGATCGAAATCCTTCAGGGAAAATCGTGAGTCGAATAAATACTGATAGCGATGATTTTGGACGGACTGTTGAATTAACAATGATGTTAATATCTTCCTTATTTATTGTATTAATTTTGTTAGTTTACATGCTGCTTATAAATTTTATATTAACCTTAGCGTTTCTTCTTTCTATACCGATATTTTTTATAGTAGCGATATATTTTAGAAAGTTAGCTCGGAAAAAGACTCTCCTCGGTCAAAGAGCGCTTGCTTCTGTAAATTCCTACGTAAAAGAGACATTTTCAGGAATTCAAATCGCGAAAACATTCCGCCAAGAAGGAAAAGTTTCTAATGAATTTAATGAGATTAATAATATCTCTTATAAAGTAAACTTAAGAAGAGCATTTGTATTAAATGCTATCTTTCCTTCTTTAAGTGTAATTCAAGGATTAATTCTAACATTTTTGATCTATTATGGGGGAACCTCTGTTTTAAACGGTGAACTTAACGCAGGAGATTTATTTTTATTTTTCCAAAGTTTATGGTTATTATTTTTTCCCATAATTATAATTGCTGCATTTTGGCCTCAATTTCAAGCAGGACTTGCTGCTGCTGAAAGAATCTTTGCTTTAATTGACGCTCAACCTGCCGTTATACAAAAGGGAGATATGATTCCTCCGAGATTAAAGGGAATGGTTGAATTTAACAAAATTACCTTTAGATATGAAACATCGAAAGAAGTTTTCAAAGACTTCACTTTAAAAATCAAACCAAACGAATCAATTGCTCTCGTAGGTCATACAGGTGCTGGAAAATCGTCTTTAGCAAAATTACTTGCAAGATTCTATGAATTTCAAGAAGGTGATATTTTAGTAGATGGGGTGAGTATTCGTAAGTATAATTTAAAGGAATACCGAAAACAGATTGGCATAGTTCCACAAACTCCCTTTTTATGGGCGGATACAATAGAAAACAATATTAAGTATTGTTGTAGCGCTACAACGAAAGAACAAGTTTTAGATGCTTTGGAAAAAGCAGGCGGTGCTGATTGGATTAACGATTTGCCTAATGGAATTGACACAAATGTAAGAGAAAGAGGATCTTTGCTTTCAATGGGTCAACGTCAATTAGTTGTATTTGCTCGTACACTTGTAGAGGATCCTTCAATTTTAATATTGGACGAAGCAACCGCGTCAGTTGACCCCTTTACAGAAACGAGAATACAAGAAGCTCTCGAAAAGACTATAAAAAACCGTACTTCAATTGTTATTGCTCATCGCCTTTGGACGGTTCGCCATGTGGATAGGATAATTGTTCTTGATCATGGGAAAATTGTAGAAGAAGGGAATCACGATGAGCTAATGAATAAAGGTGGTAAGTACGCTGAGCTTTATAATACTTATTTTAGGCACCAATCTTTAGCTTATATTGAAAAATTAAAGGATATTGCTTAAAAGATTAACTTAATTTGAATTTTTGTGTATACTTAGATCATCATTTATTCATTTTCATTATTCTAGTCTTAAAATAATTTAAAAAATGATTTTCTAACTTACAAATTCAAATAAGATATAAAAATATGTTAAACTTATTTTAATACTAAATATTTTTGATGTAAAAAAAATGAACGAAATAGAACAGAATAAAATAGAATCTCAAAAAACCCCTACGAAATATGTTCGAGGACAATTCGATGGTATAAAATTTTTATGGAACATTCCAGAAATTAGATATTTTCTGATACTAATGACGATGCTATTGGTCTCGATCGTAGTATTTAATATTATATTGATTGCTTTGTATCAATCGTTAGGAGCTATGAATCTTACAGTTATTCGTATTGAAGTTTACGGAGATTTTGTGCTTTTAGGTTTATTTCTATATTTAATGATTGACCTTTTTTTCTTCTATAAAACTGCAACGAGTTCTAAAGAATTCCCAGAAAAAAATCAATACTTAAAGATGAAATTTCTCTCTTTAATTGAAGAAATGAATTATCAAAAATTGAAAAAGAAAAGATCCATTTTACTCATAATTGTCATTGTTTTTATAATTGTTCTCGCTCTATTCCTTTTAGTATTTCCCCAATCGGAATTCTTTACTTATTTTGGCATTTTCCTTCTTAGTATCTATGTAATATTGTACTTCTCAGCATTCGTAATAGTTGGAATTCTTGCGTTTATGGCTACAAGAGGAACGATGGAATCGTATGAAGATAAATACTCAGAAAAGATTCATCGAAAATGGTATTGGACCGTTTTACTACTTCCAATTCCATGGATAATTTTTCTTATCTTCTTTTTTACATTCTCATATATACGTATGCTTGATACTGCTGCTTCTTTTACTATTTATGCTGCGATATTTATTTATGTTATACTTGGAATCTTAGGATTAATAGTTTTGTTAAAAAAAAATTGGAGAACTGGTTATACAGTTAGCCAAGTCTCAGCTTCTTTCACCGTTGTATTTGCTATAATGATTCCGTTTTTTGTTGGTTTAGTTGTTGATATAATGGGGCCTATAATTTCCTTTATTGCGTTAATTTATCTATTTATTCAAGGTACTTTAAATGATACCGGGAACGAATTAAAAGGATACTATCTTGCATGGGATAATAAGTTACAAAACTTTAATATTAAATCAGAACAAGACCTAAGTTCTCGAAATTATGAAGAATTTAAATCAACTCCATTAAAGACAGATGTGCCAAATGCAGTTAAAGATTTGGCCTTAGGATTAATAATTCTTACATATAACTTATTCGTATATCTTTATTTAGTGATGAAGATCTTTTTACTTAGTGGTGAAGCGGGTATAACATTTATAGAAATCATATTATATTTTATCTCAATTGTCGAGACTATTGCAATTATTTGTGCTATAATTCTATTCACATTTATAATTATAAAACGTCAAGCAAAAAAATTATTTGGTGAAGAACCAAAAGCAAACGAGAAAAAACCAATAAAAACAAAAGATAAACCACAAAAAATACAATATACTGAATTTCTTACCTGCCCTAAATGTGGTCGTAATGTAAAAAGAGCTAAATTCTGTGAAAACTGTGGAGCTCAATTAACTGTAGAATGTCCTCATTGTAAAAAATTAGTAAAACCAGGAAATTTTTGCGAAATATGTGGAAAACAGCTTTGAAACGATTATAATCTCAAAATATAATAAAAAAAGAAATAAAAAAAAATTTATTTCATTCTATTTAATTTTTTTTTCATTTTCTAATGTCCAGAAAGCTAAAGTCTTGAATTGTTTCCCTCATCTTTATTTGAGCTATAATTGATGATAAAGGAAGTGAAACTGGTCCCCATAATAGATAAATAAGTATAAAATGCATTTCAACGCTGATATTCGTAAAAGCAACTCCCATAAGGATTCCAAAATATACAATAAAAATAAATGATAGAATATACAATTTTTTGGCAAAAGACTGTTCATTTGGAATTTTTGTTTTATGAGTTGACCAATACCAAAGAGTTAAGAAAAATATAACATCGCTCATGGCATCCCACGCATTCCATATTTTTACTCCTGTAGCTCCAAGAGCAGTTTCAAAATCGAATCCTGTTATTGAATATCTTTCAAAAGAAAAGGGGGCTAATACTGCTACGTACCCATCAAGTAAATCGTAAAAAACATGACTAAACATACCAATAGAAAAAGCTATTGAAAACATTGACACCCATTTCCAATCACTCCGAGTTCTGGACGCTATTTGACCAACGATTAACACTAATCCCATCGTAAAGAATCCATGTGTATACGAACGATGTAGAAATCCTGCTGAATCAAAGTCTTGGGTAAATAGAAACCAGATAATACTCGCAATTAAATCTATATCTGGAAAAATACTTCCCCAGACTAAACCCCATTTAG
>JBHLLE010000142.1:0-7830 GCA_048885945.1 Candidatus Hermodarchaeota archaeon
ATTAAAAATGAATATTTCTCTCACTATTTTAAACAAATATGAGTTAAATTCTTAGATGATGTCTTTTAATAAAATCTAGTAAAAGATTGACAATAGGTTGCCTCCTATATAGAATTTATAATTAAATTTTAATTTAAATCAAAAAATTAATAGAAAAGTAAATTAAAGTCTTGTCAAAAGGATAAAATAGATGAGCAAATTAAAAGTTATTATTCTCTGTACGGGAAATTCAGCAAGAAGTCAGATGGCAGAAGCTTTTTTAAGAAGATACGCTAACGATCATTTTGAAGTATATAGTGCAGGTTTTGTTCCTAAAGAGATTAATCCTTTTACCATTAAAGTTATGGAAGAGTTAGGTTACGATTTAAGTGAACATTATTCGAAAGCTCTAAAGGAATATCTTGGAAAAGTACATTTTGGAATTGTTATCACCGTATGTTCAAACGCGGAAAAATTATGCCCAATCATTCCTGGGGTTAGTACTCGACTATACTGGCCATTTGAGGATCCTGCTGCGTTTATTGGCACGGAAGAAGAAAAATTAGCAAAATTCCGTGAAGTACGAGATAAGATCGAAGAGAAAGTAAAATCTTGGTTGAAAGAACGAGGTATTTCAAATAATTAGGATCTCTTTCTATTTTTATAATTTAGTACTATTTTTTCTTTAATTCTTAATAAATAACTTAAAATATAGGTTTAACTTTAATTAAATGTATTGTAATGGATATCTTCTCGCATTTTTTAATTGGTGTTTTAATTAGTGTTGTATTTTTGAATGCTTTAGGAGAAGAATTTGCTATCTACGCTGGGATCATGGCAGTTTTAGCAGATTTCGATTTTTTTTTAGAATTTTTTAAGTCTTCTCGAAGATCTCACCTTATGTCTCATAAAGGTGCTTCTCATTCTTATTTTACTGGATTAATAGTCTCCTTAATTACTGGAGGGATTTTTACTTTAATGACTGGATTTTCCAATTTAGACTTTAACCTTGAAACATTTCTATTAGCATGGCTAGTTGGATTTCTTTTTTATAGTCTTCATGTAACTCTCGACGCTTTAGCAGCTTCTAAAATTCCTCTATTATATCCATTCTCCAAAAAGAGATTTAGGATTTTTATTGATAGAGCAATAAATCCCATCTTAGCACTCATATCTGGGAGTATTCTTATGTTTTATTTGATCACTTATCTCTTTTTCCGAGAAGTATTTTATTCAGAAATTTTTTATCTTTTTATAGCATTTTATTTTATTTATTTAGCATATAGGTTATTAACAAAAATTTGGCTTAAATTAAGACTACCAAAAAATAATCATTATATTCCCGGTTTTTTTCCTTTCTCCTATTTTATTTACGAAAATAATACCAATGAAACCACATCAACCTTCACACTTTTCAAAAAAATTCAATTTCTTCCCAGAACGAAAAAAATTATAGAAACAGAGATAAGAGCGGAATCAGAAGAGATAGAATATTTTATGAGAGCAAAAACCTTGAGTAAAAATTACCCATTTTTTTCTAAATGGGAAAATATTATACCAATTATCACGAAAAATGATACAAAAATATTTCTAATACTTTTCTTAGCTGAAAGTTTCGCTTCTGGGAATGCTTATTCTCTTCAAGTTGTATTTAATAGAAGATCAAAAGAAATTGAATATTATTCTGACGGTTTTGGTAAAATATTTAATAATAGTTTATGACAAAAGATAAATATAGAAAGCTATTCCTTATCGTCTATATCTTCTAATTTAGCACTTTTTCTTTTCAAATATAACAATAGCTTTATTAAAACATAACTTAAAACTGATAACATTCCTATAAGTCCAATTAACATCAAAAGATAATATCCCGTTAAGTCTGCTCCTCCAATTGCCATAATTGTTTTAAATTAAATGAAAAAGAAAAATGTTATTAATAAATATTTAATAGAAGTATTTTTTTACTATTGTTTTTGCTGGACTGAATGCTAATAAATCGCAATGATCCAAACATATTAAATCTTCAAAAAAAGTTTCAAATTCTATTAAGAAATCTTGCATTTTTTTCTTAATAATTTTTAATTCTTTAAGGGATATAACGGCAACATATACTTCTTTTCCTTCTTCTATTATTATATTAAATCCTTCTTGTTTGATAAGCTTTAAAGGACTCTGATTATCTGCAATCTCTTGTAGAACCGATGAAATTGCAGTTAAGACACCACTTAGTAAATCAGTATGAACCTTTTCCTTATATAAACTTCGATGGTTGAGACTCTGATCGTATAATGGAATACCAGTTTTTTTTATGATATAAATGTATTGAAGTGAATTTTTCCATTCCAATTCCTCTTTAGGGGGTAAAGTTTCTCTTAACTGGAAAATCGCTACAGACGCACAGACAATAATAAAAAGTAAAATCACTGTTAGGTAAGCAGGCTCGATTAAATATAGATTTAATAGAAGTTCTCCAATAATTACCCCACTCAAATTTCCTAAAGCTGTAAAAATCACAAATAACGAACTATGAGTTCGAATGAATTCTCGGTCGGGCAATTCAGAAAATATAAGGACCATGGTATTAATACTTAATGCAAAACCAAAACCAAGAACTAAAGGAAAAAGTATGAAAAAAGTAATATCTATTTGATTAATAAACGATAATATAAGGAACGCAAGAGCTTGAGTTAAGCATCCAAGTAGTATTGTAAAGCGTCTTCCAAGAATATCTGCAATTAGACCAGCGGGGAATGAAAATAAGCCAGCAAATATAAAAAAGACTATTAAAAACAAGTAAAATTTATAGAGTAATTCCGTTTCTTTTAAGATTAAAATACTAATATAATAGGTGTTCACAAAAAAGAATCCATAAAAGAATGCGACTGAAAATCCAGGTAAATTATCCTTCTTTTTCAAAATACGAGAAAAATTTATTGATTTTTGGGGGATTTTATGCTTCGCTTTTCTTCCTAACGAGATAAAACATAAATAAAGTAATAGAAGAATTATGTAATATAGGGAATAATACCAAATATTTCCAATCATTTCAATGAAAGACTGTACAATCATAACAACCGAAATTAGACTAAAACCTAAAGCAAATATCCTACCTGCAAATTTTCTATCTTCAAGTGTCTTAGCAATTTGCTCATACATTAGTCCAAAATTAATCCCAATTGTAGTACCTCCAAAAAACAAACCAAATGGAATATACCATGTTTGATTTATTAAGATTAAAGATATAAAGGTTAAAGCCATGAACGAGGTATTTACAATATACGCTTTAAAATGTGAGATTTTCGACACAAATCTTAAAGCAATTCCGCTTCCAGCAAAAAGCCCAAAAAAATGGAAGACTATAAAAAAAATAGGTAAGCCAGCTTTT
This sequence comes from Candidatus Hermodarchaeota archaeon, assembly GCA_048885945.1. Lineage (GTDB taxonomy): Archaea > Asgardarchaeota > Lokiarchaeia > Sigyniarchaeales > SOKP01 > LW40-45. Next base: position 3,365 of record JBHLLE010000142.1, read on the forward strand.
AAAAGAACAGAAAATTCCAGAATGAAATGAAGCGAATAAGCCATACTTCCTGCAATTGTAGAACTCATCATTAAAAACCATTGTTTCCTTGGAATCTCTGCTAAATTGGGTAATATCTTCACGATTTTTTTCCTCATTTTATGTTTGTATATTTAATACTTTTAAGTTATAGAGATCGTTCACTACATATTCTAAATTAAGTCTCTTAAGAGTCTCTTCTAAAGGATAACCATTTTCAGGGTTCCATCCAATATTTCTACAATAACCTTTATAGAATTGTTTATATTCCACTGTTATATTTTTACACGGCCCCTTATCGTCAGGCGGATTTCCATATATTCTTTTAGGTAATTCGTTTTTAGCAATTTCTACACCCTCCCGAAGCGTAAATACTTGACGAAGAGTCTGAATTCTATGTCCAATTTTTAAACAGTCTTCCATAGTTAATTCCCACCCCGTTAGTGAATTAATCAATTCTAAAAAGGGATACTCTCCAAATATTGTAGAAAAAAGACATAAACCAGAACTATTTAAGATTTGCGTAAATTCTGTGTTGATTACTTGTGCTTTCATTTTTTGTTCTTTATCTTTTTTCCAACCTTTAGGTAAGGAGAAACCGTTGATAAAGCTTTCAATTGGTCCCATTTGTTCCATAAAATCAATACTAGCCGAATTATGATTCCCTGGCGTTGGATCGTATGCGTAAGAAAATGCCAAAGATTTATACTTTCTAGGATTATGCATGGCTATTTCTCGACCTAAAGAATGCATTGCAAATTTCTCGCTCCCATTTCCAATTTTATCTGCTGCCCGTTTACTACCATCTGCGAGAACATCTCCGATTCCCTCTCGATTTATGATTTTTTTAACTAATTCTATTATTGCTTTAGAATTCCCCCAGGTTAATTCTAAACCATCAGTATCTTTTTTTGTTAATATTTCGTTTTCATAGCATTCGATTGCAAAAGCAACCGTACTACCTACTGAAATAGTGTCAATTCCTGCTCGATTGCATAACTCATTAATTTTGAGAATAGAAAGTAAATCGTCGTTTAAAAGCATACCTCCGAAAGCTGCACAAGTCTCGTATTCAGGGATGTGCGTCTCTTCTAGTTCAATCTCAGGAACTTTTAAAATAGCTCCGCACTGAACGGGACAAGTATAGCATCCATAATCTCTAATTTTATATTTTTCAACCTCTAAAGCTGAAATGTTTTTACTAATTTCGTATGGAAAATCATACATACCGATTCCTGCCCAATTTTTGATAGGAGAATCTCCAATTTCTGCTTGAATTGTATTACCTATAGTTGTTCCGTATCGCTTCCACATCTCTCTCATTATTTGAGGTGGTTGAGAAACATTTAAACGAAATCTTCTTATCATTTTAGCTGTTTTTGGGGCGCTATTAATAAGTATTTTACCGATATATCCGGGTTTTTTTCCTCCAGTTTCACTGTGATATATTCTTATATTTTTCATGAAAGCTTCGCGATTATAATACTCTACTTTTTTATCTCCTTTTAAAACCAATATTTTAAGGTTTTTTGAACCCATTGTTGCTCCTAATCCTGATCTTGCTGCGATTCTTCCTTTATCATTAACAATACCAGCGAATAAAGATAACTTTTCTCCTCCTTGCCCAATACCAGCAGTTTTAATAAATTTTCCGTGCTTTTTTTTTAATTTATTTTCTGCATCAATAATATCTAAACCCCATATCTCAGAAGCGTCATAGATTTCTTTATTGTCATCAATAATAGCAACATATTTAGGAGTATCTGCTTTTCCTTTAATTAAAATAGCGTCGTAACCACATTTTTTTATCTCAGGACCAAATGTTCCACCTGAGTTTGCATCTCCCCAGGTGCCAGTTAATGGAGATTTACCTGCAACCATATATCTACCTGAAAAGGGTGCTGGCGTACCTGTAAGTAATCCCGGGAAAAAACCAAAAATGGATTCTGATCCAAGGGGATCATACCTTGATTTTGTATTATCGTAAATTAATTTGCAGCCTAAACCATATCCACCAATATAGTTACAATAAATTTCGTTTGATAATTGTTCTTCTTTAAAAGAATTATTTTTTAAATCAATCCATAAAATTTTTCCAAAATATCCATTATTCAATTTATTTCCTTCTCTTATCTTATTTTTTAAAAATTTAAATTATTTCACTAAAATAAAAAAATTATGTTTTTAAATTATACTTGTATATCTATTGCTTTAATTTGATATAGATCATTTATAACGTGTTCTAAATTAAGCGTCTTAAGGGTGTCTTTTAGAGGATAACCATTTTCAGAATTCCATCCATATTCTTGACATACAAGCTTATAAAAATTTCTATAATCTATTGTTATTCCCTGTTTTGGTCCCTTATCGTCAGGAGGATCACCATAAATACGACTATTTAATTCGTTAGAGGCAATATTTACTCCTTCCCTTAGCGTAAAAGCTTGTCTTAATGTTTGAATCCTTAGTCCTGTTTCAACTAAATCCTCAATAGTAAATTTCCAATTAGTTAGTGATTCAATTAATTCAATTAGAGGATATTGACCAAAATAAGCTGACATATTACATAATCCTAGGCAACTAACACATTGGTACATACCATTTATTATTTTCTGAGCTTTAGCTTTTTCAAGCATATCCTCTCGCCATTTCTCTGGAAGTTTTAAACCTTTTAAATAAGTCTCTGGATCGCGCATACCTGCAATTAAATCTATACTTGCTGTTGTATGCCTACCTGGTGTAGGATCAAAAGCATAAGACATTCCTAGTGATGGAAAATGTCTTGGGTTATGCATTCCAGGTTCTTGACCTAAAGCGTGAATAGCAAATTTGTCGCTTCCATTTCCAATTCTTTCAGCGGCGATTTTACTTCCATCTGCGAGAAGATCTCCAATTCCCTCGCGCTTAATAATTTTTTTAACTAACTCGACAATCGCTCGTGAATTTCCCCAATTTAAATCTAATCCATCAATATCTTTTTTTGTTAGTATTCCATTCTCATAGCATTCGATTGCGAACGCAACTGTACCCCCTGTCGAAATTGTATCAATTGCTGCTCGATTACATAATTCATTAATTTCAAATATGGACATTAAATCGTGATTTAGAAGCATTCCTCCGAAAGCAGCACAAGTTTCATATTCAGGCAAATGAGTTTCTTCTAGGTTTAATTCTGGAACTTTTAAAATTCCTCCACATTGTACTGGGCACGAAAAGCAACCATACTCCTTAATTTTATATTTTTCAATCTCTCGAGCTGAGATATCTTTACTAATTTCGTATGGATAATCATACATCCCGATTCCGCTCCAATTTTTAATAGGTGAATCACCGATTTCAGCACATAAAGTATTACCAGATGACGTACCAAAACGATGCCATACTTGTCGCATTAGGCTTGGTGAACCGCCCATATCCATATTGAATCGTCGAATCATTTTTGCCATTTTTGGTACAACATTTAAAACTCTCTTAGTTAAAAATCCAGGCTCTTTAAGGCTTGAAGAGTCGTTATACATTTTAATGTATTTAATAAACTCATCTCTATTATGATAATCTACTCTATTTTTACCTTTTAATACAAGCATCTTAAGATTCTTTGATCCCATAATAGCTCCTAATCCCGATCTTGCTGCGATTCTTCCTTTATCATTAGCAACACCAGCGATTAAAGATAACTTTTCTCCTGCCTGTCCAATACCAGCGGTTTTAATAAACTTTCCGTGCTTTTTTTTTAATTTATTCTCTGCTTCAATAATATCTAAACCCCATATCTCAGAAGCGTCATAGATTTCCTTATTATCATCAATAATAGCAACATATTTTGGAGTCTCTGCTTTTCCTTTTATTAAAATAGCGTCGTAACCACACTTCTTTATTTCTGGTCCGAAGGTTCCTCCCGAATTAGCATCGCCCCAAGTTCCAGTTAAAGGTGATTTGCCCGCGACCATATATCTTCCTGAAAAGGGTGCTGGCGTACCTGTAAGTAATCCGGGGAAAAACCCAAAAATAGATTCTGATCCAAGAGGTTCGTACTTTGGTTTTGTATTATCGTAAATTAATTTACAGGCTAAACCATAACCACCAAGAAATTCGCGATAAATTTCGTTTGATAATTGTTCTTCTTTAAAAGAATTATTTTTTAAATCAATCCATAAAATTTTACCATAAAAACCTTTATTCATATCATCAATCACTTCCAATAATCGTTAATTTTTTAAAACTTTTTAATTTATCTTAAATTTTAGACTGGGTAGATTTTTACACCTACCTTTAAATAAAAAGATTAATTAACATATTTAAAGTAGGAAGAGAAACTTAGCTCATTTGTAGAACTCAATTACACTAACAGAGTCTAATTACACCTACTAAAAAACTAAAAAATAGAACAAATATACCAACTATGTCAAACCAAAACATTAAATAATATCGAAATTCTTTTTCGGTCA
>JBHLLE010000143.1:0-2772 GCA_048885945.1 Candidatus Hermodarchaeota archaeon
TTTAGAAAAAAAATTAGATTAGGATAGCAAAGGATTTTTGCAAAATAGTACCTAAGAACCTTCACACTAATTTTATTATAATACTAGATTTTCTTTTAATTCTAAAGCTAGTCTTTCTAACTCGTGAGCAATTGATGTGATTTCCTCAATTGAGGCAGTTTGCATTTCTGATACTGAACTTATTTCTTCCATTGAATTCGATGTGGTGTGAATTTTATTAATTATCTCACGAATTTTATCGTCAGTTCCAGAAACCGCGTTTTTTGATTCTGTGGCTAATTTTCTGACTTCGTCAGCTACCACAGCAAATCCTCTCCCATGCTCTCCTGCTCTGCCAGCTTCGATGCTAGCGTTTAAAGCAAGAAGATTAGTTTGCTCAGAGATATTGTTTACTATATCCAAAATCTTTTTAATTTCGTCTGAGGATAGTTTAATTGAATGACTTTGATTTGCTATATTATTCGTTGTAATTGAAATTTGTTCGGAAGAAGCGTTTATTTCGTTTGCACTTGCCGCTAATTCTGTAGCTAGACTTGATGCTCTAATACTAGTTTCTGAGGCCGAATTAATAATGTTAACTAATTTATTTTGAGTAATTTGAATTTTATTATCAATTACTGCTACTATTCCACTAAGCATTGTAGTAGTGAGAAATATTAACGTGATTCCTTGCTTGAATTCATAACCCCAAGCAAAACCAAGATCATTTAGAAAATACGTGAATACCAAAAGAGTACCACTAGCTAACATTATTCCCATAAAAACGGAAAGAACGTTTCTTTTAAATAAAAATATCCTAAATTGTATTATTGTCATAAAAAATATTAAGATAAATAAAAAAAATTCAAAACCAAGTAAAGCTATAGATGGACTGGTAGCTAATATAGCCAGATGTTTCTTAGATATCAAATTACTGCTCTTTTTCATATTAAGATATTCATGTATTATTGAATATGCTAAAATAAATAATCCTAATGCTAGAAATAATACTTTAAAATAATACAAACTAGCATAATATATTCTTAAAACTCCGAAAAAATAGGCGATAGTCGTGAAATAGTAGGAAATGAGTTTAAGTTTTAATTCCTTATTCCCTAAGAAAGCGTAAGTAAATATAATTGATGCCACTATCATTAAAACGAAGGCTTGATAATCAATAAGATATAATTCCATACTAAAAGATCTCAAAAATTAATTTTAAATTTGAAAAAAAAGTAGTCTAAAAATTTATATCTGTGTCCATTTTTTTTTAATGTTCGTCGCAATATAACAAATCAAAAATTCGTCTATTTTAAATCCTAAAAGGTTTTTCACATAAGCATCAATTAAATTAAAGATGGTTATTAAAAACTTTTTATAAATAGACGATAAGATTTTTATATTTCTCATAGCTTATTAAATTAATCCGATTTAATAAAAAAATAAGTATAGATATTAGATATTTAAAAAAAGACTGTATAGAGCGTATATATTCCTATTCCTATCGCATAAAATGGTATAATAATTTTCCAGAGTTTATTTGGAACTACTCTCACAATGTATGGTGTGATTAATGCTCCAATAAAAGCGCCTGTAAAGATCCATGGTAATAGAACTAAATCGATACCAACACCCAATGCTGATATAATTATGAAAGATAAAATACCCACCACACTTACTATAGCCTCTGAGAAAGATACTATTGCTGTTGCACTTTTTTCGTAAATTCCACAAGATACTTCACCTAACGTAATAACTGGCCCGTATCCTCCACCACCAACTCCTTTATTAAAACCAGCAAGAGCAGCAAATGCAACCATTAATTTCGGTTTAAACGATAATTCTCTTTTTTGTGCAAGTTTTGCTCTAATTATCCCAAAAATTCCCATGAAAAGAACTAGAATTGCTACATAAATTTTTATAAAAGTTGTTGGTAAATTCAACGCAGCATAGGTAAGATAAATTGAAATTGCAATAGAAATACATCCAAAAAAAGCAATGATAAAGGCAATTCTCGTATCATCGCTCATAGGATGGAACTTAAAATCTGCATTTTTAAATTCTTTATCAAAATAAGAATCAACAAAACCTGTTATTGATTCAGAAATTAATATTGTGGGTACGATCTGTAATGGTTCAAATCCTATCAATAATAATAAAGGAGTTAAACCTGTTCCAAATCCCATGCCTGCACCAGAATCCATTACTTCAAAGATAAATGCTATCAGAACTATTATTATTATTAATTCAAATGATATTATTTCCATTTATTCACCTTATAAAAAAAATTTTTAAGAAAAACAAAAAAATTTAAAGTATATTAAAGAACTGTTAAAAAAATTGTTAGAACACAGGCGTAAATTAGAAGTGCAATGAAAATTTTTTTAACAGAACGACCTTCTATCTTCATTCTTTCTTTTATACTTTTTTCGTCTAATTTTCTAGCTTCACTTCCAATATTCCATTTATTTGACATTTTACAATCCCTTCTTTAAACTTAATGTATTATAATTAGTCTTAATGATATATAATTATGAATAATTAAAGTATTTTATTTAAATATTTTGATTTTAATTTTTCTTCTTCTCTCCACTCTTATAGAATTTCTTTATATTTTTTAATAGTGTTTTGCCAATCAAAAAATGAAATTTGTGACTAGAAAAAATATAAATAATTTATTTTGGAGCAATTTCTTTAAAAGAAATTAAGCAATAAATATAGTTGATTTCCAGAATATTAGATAATTTATATATTAAAAAAAGTATAGATTTTATCTTACAATAATGTAATTAC
>JBHLLE010000143.1:2782-7829 GCA_048885945.1 Candidatus Hermodarchaeota archaeon
AAAAAATAAAAAAGGAAGTTTACCAGGTGATATCAAATATTGCTTTTTTTTCGTCAATCATTTCAACTTTTCCTGTTTTAATACCTAGCATTTGTAAAATCCCTAAATAAACCCCTTTATATAAGATAGGATCATAACCAGGTGCTGGACCCTCGATAACAACATGACCATCATCAGCTGAAATGATTTTTCTAGGAATTACTTGGGAATCTTCATCACTTTGATGATCATCCAGATAATTTTCTGTTTCAAACATAATTGCATCCAATGGAGTCTTGATTTTTTCAGGTGGGATACCTACAGTTCTATTAATTATAGGATAAACGTTCCTTCCCATCGTTACTATCGCATTTCTACCCGTAGGCGAAGCTTTAGCATAAGCTTTTAAAACGGCATCAATTATTCTTGTACTATACCATCCTTCAGGTTCCAGTTCACCGAATCTCTTTCCAGTTTTCGCATAAAGCGCATCTTCTGCTTTCTGCTGTTCGTCCTTATAAAGCGTCATTAATCTTCCCGCGAAAGTAATAAATTTCCCTTTTACTTTTGCCATATATACACCTCTTAATTAATTGAAAATATTTTAATTTAAATGCTAACAAAATGGTTTATTTTTTTAAAATAAGTAGTTGAATAATCTTCTTCAATTATTTAAAGATATTAGAAATATAATTTTTTCTTACGAATGTATATCACATATTTGAAACTTTAAGATATATTTTTAATATCAAGAAGTTTATTCAGCAAAAACAGGGCCCCCTTTTTATCTAATGGTTCATTATTTGGCCCACATATCGGGGATAAACAGCAATTTTAGCAACATTAAGAGAATCACTGCTAAAAGATTCTCTATTAATTCATAAGTTAATTTAAGTAAATTGATAATATATTTATTTAAACTTTGAGAGATCGATACTAATTGAGTTGAAGAGTTCACCCATATTTTTTTGTTCTCGTTTACATAATTGTCCTTCCTTTGGAGCTTGCCAATTTATTACAAAATTTCTCCAATCAGATTCATTTAAGATTTTCAAATGAATTCCATAAAATATAATAATTTCTTTATCATTTATATAACCATTTTCATTTTCTACAATAAGGTGAGGGACTTCATGTAAATATGTCCTTCCAGCAATCATATAAGAAAGTAGAGAATGGTGGCCATCAAATAAGATCCATTCCGAATACTTTGTTTTTACTAATTTAATATTTGGTAATCCACTTGGAGTGAGAATTTCTTTTCCAAATTTTATTTGTTTAACCATATTTCTTATCTGATCCATGCCTTTAATGCCATTAGTATTATGCAGGTTTATAATTTCTCTTAATAAAACTAGCTTTTTAACTTCTTTAATTGTCATTTTTATTTTTGAACCGATTTCACTTTCAAACTGGTCTACTGTATTATAAATTGTACTGCTTTTATTCTTTAAAGGAATTTTTAAGGATGAAGTGCGAGTTAAATTTCCATCTTTAGATTTATACGGATATCTTATTTTCACAAATCTATAATTCATCTGTATTAAAGATATTTAAACTAATTTATAAAGCTTTTATGAGCGTTTAACAAAATATTAAATCTTTCATTAATAAATGATAAAAAGTTAAGCTTATAATTCGGATTAATTAACTATTCTTTTATATAACATTAAGAAATATTTTCTTCCTCATATTCTAGAATATTGGAAACATCCATGAATTAATAAGAAAGAAATCGTTATAGCTAAATATGGTACTAGTACGAAGAGAAGGAGTTCTCCTAGAAGCAACTAAGAACAAATTTGAAAATCAAGCAGTCTTAAATCCTACGGTAGTTCAGCAAGAAAATACATTACATTTATTTTATCGCGCAGTAAAAGAAGGAAATTATTCAAGTATTGGTTATTGTAAATTGGGAGGACCCCTTAAAATCGTAGAAAGGAAAAATAGGCCTATTTTGTTTCCTGAATATGATTATGAAATACATGGTACAGAAGATCCAAGAGTTGTTTTTCTTGATGGTACTTATTATATGTTTTACACGGCATATGATGGAAAAAATGCGTTAGTAGCATACGCAACTAGTAAAAATTTAAAAACTTGGGAAAAGCATGGAATAATTTCGGCTAATATGAGATATGATAAAGCAGGGAGTTTTTTCCATTTTTCAAAATTAAAAGAGAAGTATCGTTTTTTTATATCACATTATAAAGCTAGCATTGGTGAAGATGTACTCTTATGGGAAAAAGATTCATTCATTTTTCCAAAAAAATACAACAATAAGTTTGTATTGATTCATAGAGTATTACCAGATATTCAGATTGTTTGTTTTGACGATTTTAAAGATTTGACAAATAGATTTTGGGAGAATTATCTCGAAAAATTAGGTGAACATATCCTAATGGAGCCAAAATTTGGATTTGAATCAAGAAATATCGGAGCTGGGGCACCATTAATAGACACTAAGAGAGGTTGGCTCATGATATTTCATTCTGTAGAGGATTCTAATAAAGGAAGGATATATCATGCAAATGCCGCCCTCCTAGATAAACGAGATCCGTATAAGGTAATAGGACGACTTAAAGAGCCTCTCTTTTCACCAACTGAAGATTATGAGAAGATTGGTGATGTAAATAATGTTGTTTTTCCTACAGGAACAGCAATTTTTGGAGATAGACTCTATATTTATTATGGTGCCGCTGATAAGAGAATTGCGGTAGTATCGGTTAATCTAGATAAGCTTCTTCACGAACTTTTAGCCTCTGAAATAGAAGTTGGAATTGGGTTTTTAGCAGGGCAGATTTTTTCTCTCATTTCGAAAGAAGAAAAAAGCTTAACCCAAATTAAGAATTTATTGAACCAAAACGAAAAAGTTGTATTGATGGCGATTGGTTGGTTATCAAGGGAAGATAAGGTTCTGTGTAGATTTGATTCAGATGAATTATTCGTTAGTTCAATAGATTAATTGTTAATAGAAAAATAGTGAAAGTGTTCTAATCTTAATTTACTAATTTGGTTAATTATTTAAATTATTAATATTAAAAGATATTATGAGAAGATATCCAAATCTCAAAACTATTGCTTTTATTGGCAATTATTTACCAAGGAAATGTGGAATTGCAACTTTTACTAAAGATTTGTTAACTGCGGTATCTACTGAAGCCCCTCAAATAGAATGCTGGGCGTTGGCAATGAACGATATTGTACAAGGATATTCTTATCCAAGTCAAGTTCATTTTGAATTGAATGCTAACCGAATCTCAGATTATAAATTAGCTACCGAATATTTAAATGTAAATAAAGTTGATATTGTTTGTCTTCAACACGAATTTGGAATATATGGTGGAGAATATGGAAGCTATGTTTTAGCTTTACTTAAAAATCTTAGAATGCCCATTATTACAACATTACATACTCTTTTACCAAATCCTAATCTAAAACAGAAAAAAATAATCAATACAATAGTAAAAATTTCAGATCGAATAATTGTTATGAGTAAAAAGGCAGAGATATTTCTAAAAGATAATTATAATGTTTCTAAGGAAAAGATTTGTTTAGTTCATCACGGGATCCCTGATTTTTCATTTATAGATCCAAATTTTTTTAAAGACCAGTTTGGAGTAGAAGGAAAAAAAGTATTAATGACATTTGGTTTGATTAGTCCTAGTAAAGGAATAGAATTAATGATTGACGCTTTACCAGAGATTATTAGAAAACATCCTGACGTTATATATATAGTTTTAGGTGCTACTCATCCAAATTTAAAGAAGGAGCAAGGTGAATCGTATCGCCATTTTCTTCAAATAAAAGCTAGAGAGCTAGGTGTGGGAGATTATATAATATTCCATAACAGATTTGTAGAATTAAAAGAATTATGTGAATTCTTAGGTGCTGCAGATATCTATATCACGCCATATTTAAATAAAGAACAAATTGTTTCTGGAACATTAGCTTATGCACTTGGAGCGGGTAAAGCGATTATTTCTACACCTTATTGGTATGCTGAAGAACTTTTAGCTGATGGAAAAGGGATAATAGTTCCTTTCAAGGACTCTAAATCTATAGCTAATCAAATTTGCTTTTTATTAGAGAATGAAGTTGAAAGTCATAATATGAGGAAGAATGCCTATATGTTCGCTAGAAATATGATTTGGAAAGAAGTTGCTAGAAAATACCTAGACATTTTTGACGATGTTAAAGAAAATCGATTAATACATCCAAAAACTGTATTTCAGAAAAAATATTTGAGATTTACTCCATTTGAAATGCCATATCCTAAATTTGAGCATGTTTTTCGTTTAACGGATGATGTTGGCATTTTACAACATGCAAATTATATAATACCAAATCGTTTTCATGGTTACTGCACAGATGATAATGCTAGAGCTCTAATAGCAGTATTAATTGCTCAAAAATTATCATTTGAAGAAGAATTTTTGAGAAAGTTTGGATATAGGTATTTAAGCTTTTTATTGTATGCTTTTAATGAAGAAAATAACCGGTTTCGTAATTTTATGAGTTATGATCGTACATGGATGGAAGAGATGGGATCTGAAGATTGTCATGGTCGAGCAATCTGGGCTCTGGGCGTGACAGTCGCATTATCAGAGAAAAAAGAAGTAAGTGACATTGTTTTAGATATTTTTGAAAAGGCTGTGAGTAATTTATCTAACTTTAGTTCTCCACGGGCCTTAGCTTTTGGTTTAGTAGGAATTCATGCTTATTTAGAAAGATTTAGTGGAGATATTAAAATTAAACGATTTAGAAAAGAAATTGCTAATAAATTATTTTCTTTTTATTGCAAAAATGCTTCAGATGATTGGCCTTGGATTGAAGATATGCTCGCCTATGATAATGGAAAGATCCCACATGCTCTGATAATGTCTGGACAATGGTTACAACGAGGAGATATAATCGAAGCAGGAATAAAATCATTAGATTGGTTAATTCAAATTCAGACAAATAAAAAAGGACAATTTTCTCCTATAGGAAATAATGGTTGGTATCCTAAAAATGGAGAAAAAGCAAGATTTGACCAACAACCAATCGAAGCCCAAAGTGTTCTTGA
>JBHLLE010000144.1:0-7787 GCA_048885945.1 Candidatus Hermodarchaeota archaeon
ATTTTTTATCTATATATTTAATTCGTGGATTATAAATATATGAAAAAATAGACTTAAATTTTTAATGTTTTTAGATACTCAAAATGATTTTTTAAAGATATTTTATAGCTTTATCGAAAATGGAAATGTTTTAGAATCTTCAATTAAATTTTGGTCAGGGTCTTTAAAGGAAAAGTCCATATCTATAGTATAATCTCCCACTTCTAAGGGTTTCAAATTGATCTCCCATGTAATTTTATCGTTAGAACTTAAAGAATAAATTTGTTTTTTAGTTGTGCCTCTCATGACTTTCAATTGCTCTGGAAATTGAAGGTTGAGTTGTAATTCAAGTGCGTCTCCTTCGCTATTGTTCTCGATTAAAAATTCCATTGGAAATGTTTGGCCGATAAGAGGTGGTCTCAAATTTTTCATTGAAATATCTAATGAAGGAGGAGGAGAGATTATGTTTGGGTTAATCACTTTAACAATTTTATGATGCATGATGAAATCGTCATCTATCTCACAAGTCAGAGAAATTGGTCCAATAAACGGTTCATCGACTTGAAAGTGAGGTTTTAAGGCGTATTTTATATCACATTGTTCTCCAATTTTTAATTTTTCGGGGAGCTCTGGTTTAATTTGTGCGGTTATATTGTCAGAAAAGGAGATTGAGACGTTAGAGATCTTTAATTCTTTAACTTTAAAATTATAAGTGGGATTTTTCAGAACTTTTAATAGGGGAGAACTATCAATATTAAGGTTAAAATTCATGATGTCTTTGGTTGTGTATTGATCGCGATCAAGGCTTAATTCTGTTTTTAAGAATAGGTTAGCTTTAGCAAGAGCAATCACAAGATTGAATAGATAAATCTCTGCATCGCTGAAAGAGTATTCATCTGAGATAGATTCTGCTTTTTTTAGATATTTTTCATTTTTGTCCCTTAACGCTAACGTTAAATTAGTAATTAGACTCACATAAGGAGATTCTTTAAAATACTCGTTATCAATATTCTTCTTAATTTCTTTTATAAATTCTAAACCTTGGTCTTGTTTACCTTCTAAAAATAAGCATAAATATGATAATGTTGAGTAAATCAAATAGTAAAAATTTCTATTTTCCACTTTCTTTAAATCCGGTACATACCTTATAGTTGATTTAAAAAATTTATTAGAAGAAGAAAAATCATTAACAAGTAGAGCACAATCTCCAGCATGCCTTAAAGCTTCAATCAATTTATCACTTTTATTTAAAGACTCAAGCGATTTAGCTGCATAATAGTAACATTCTCGAGCAATTTTATATTCGTCTAAATCAAAATATAATTCTGCTGCTGACGTAAAATATTTAGCAGCTTTTTTATAATCTTCTCCTTCATAATAAAACTCTGCTCTGTTTAATTCCTTTTCGGCATTTACGCTTGGATCTTTTCCCATTTAGCACAACACATTATTAAACTGATGATTAAAATTTAGATAATAATAGATCTTAAATTAACAAATTAAAAGAATTATATAACATTTTAAAATAATTTTAAAAAATAATGAAGATAATAGATCCGATACCTTCACGAGGGTAGTCGTCTTGAGACTAAAATTTTTTCTCAAGATTCATTCTAATCGGTTTTTTGCTTTTTTTTATTTGTCTTACTACTATTTTTATTATTTGTAATTTTTGTAGCTTTTAATGGATTTTTGCCCAATTTTTCAATTATTTCGGAGATTCGGGTTACTTCTTCTTGAAATCTTTGTCCTTCTGCTGCACTACAATGAGACATATGGATTCTATCAGGTGATAGACCCATCAATTTAAGAACCTCTTTAGTATATTCTACATTTCTTTCTGCTACAAGATTTCCCGTTTCATAATCGCATTCTCCTGGATATCATCCCGACACTATGACTCCATCAGCGCCTTTTCCTATAGCCCGCATTATTAAACTCGGAGTCACTCTTCCTGTGCAGTTTATTCTTATTGGTCTAATCGTTGCAGGATATTGTGCACGGATAGTTCCCGCCATATCACCTGCTCCATAACCTCATTTCCAACATAAAAACGCAATAATTTTGCTATTATTTTCCACGGTCATTTAATACACCTCTTTATATTTCTTCTAAAATAGCGTCAATTTGTTTTTCGTATTGAGGTTCTCGATAATATCGTACAGTAATTGCTTCAGATGGGCAATTACTGAGACAAGTTCCACATCCTCTACATAATATCTCGTTTACTTCAGCACCATCATCCATAAGATTAATTGCTTCATAGGGGCAATTTAATTCACATAATCCACATTTAGCACATCGTTCTTTATCTACAGTAGCGCGAATCAAAAGTATGCGATATTTATCTTTACTCATCATTTTAGCTAGTGATGATGAGGCTGCTTTTCCTTGAGCTATAGATTCTGCTATTGATTTAGGACCCTGGGCAACGCCAGCAAGTACAATTCCTGGAATTTTCGTATCTATTGGATTTAGTCTTGAATGAAATTCTTTAAAAAATCCATCTTGACTTGTTTCAAGTTTTAATAAACCTTGTATTTTATCTATTCCTTTCGCAGGAATCATCGCACAAGACAATACAACTAAATCAAATTCCAATTCTCTCAGCCCATCAGAACTTAAAGTATTTTGCATTATTATTTTAAGATTATGTGTCTCTTTATCTTCTTTAATTTTAGATACATTTGTTCTAATATATCTTATCCCTTCTTTTCTCGAAGCTGTGAAATATTCTTCGTAATCTTTACCTGCTGCTCTAATATCCATGTAAGCCACAGAAATATCTGAATCAGGATAATGTTGTTTTATTAGCTTTGAATTTTTAATGGTTATCATGCAACAAACCCCAGAACTACAATATGCGTTTTTATTTAGATCTCGAGAGCCAACACATTGGATAAAAAGAATCTTTTTAGGGCGCTTCCCATCAGAAGGCCTCGCTAGGTGACCTACTGTTGGTCCATTGGGAGCTAAGATTCTTTCTAACTTCATTTGAGTAATCACGTTAGGGAATTTATTATATCCTAAATATCCCGTTTCTGGTTCGTATTCGTCCCATCCTGTAGCAACAACAATAGAACCTACTTCAATAGTAACTAACTCGTCTTTCTGATCAAAATCTATAGCGTTTAATTCACAAGCACTCTTACATAACCCACATTTTATGCATCTTGTCATATCTATTTGGGCAACGGAAGGTACTGCTTGAGTGAATGCAGTGTAGATAGCTCTCCTTGGGTTTAATCCTTCGTTAAATTCATCAGAACCGTATGCTGGACATACTTCCGTGCACGCACCACATCCATTACAGTCATTTGTGACATAGCGAGCTTTCTTTTTAATTTCGACGCTAAAATTTCCTACAAAACCAGACATATCATTGACTTCACTATAAGTGTAAAGGTTTAATCTTGGTGTTCTTGCTGCCTCCAACATAACAGGGCCTAATATTCATATTGAACAATCGTCTGTAGGAAAAGTCCTATCGAGCATAGCCATTTTCCCTCCTATGGTTGGGCTTTTTTCCACAAGGTGAACTTCAAAACCCTGCTCAGCTAGGTCGATAGCGGCTGTTAAACCCGCTACTCCGCCCCCGATAACCAACGTCTTTTTAGTAATATCCACTTCCTTAATTAAAATAGGCTCCAAAACAGCGGCTCTTGCTATTGCCGATTTTATTGCGTCTTCAGCTACTTTTTGGGCTCCCGGTTTATCTTGTCTATGAACAAAACTGGAATGCTCACGAATGTTTACAAATTCTAAAAAGGAAGAATCTACATCCATAGATTCAAGCACATTTTTAAAAACAGGTTCATGAGTCTTAGGGGTACATGAAGCTACGATTAATCTATTTGCTTTACTTTCGATCATTTTTTCTTTAATAAATTCAGCACCAGGTTCCGTACATAAACTAATGTAATCAGAAGCATCTACAACATTTGGTAAGGTTTTTGAGAATTCTGCTAAAGCACTACAATCAATAATTTCTGCTATATTAATTCCTCATTGACAAATCGCTACAAAAATTCGAATTTCTTCGGTTTGATAAGGTTTTTCGGTCTTTGTTTCTACCATTGCAAATCAATCTCACTTTACTATTTTTTATGTTCCTCCAATTTTTTTTAAAAATATATATAAGAATGAAAATGTGTAATTTAATTTAAATTTCTAAATAAGGTAAATAAATTTAAATCAAAAATTTTGTTTATATGTTTTATAAGTTAAGACATTAAATTAAGTTCAAGTGTCCATTTAGAAATGCAAAAACTAACGAGATTGTAAAAATTATGCTTTTATTTATGTTGCAAAATGGTAATAACGGTAATAATGGTGGCATAGCCCCAGAATTATTATATATTATATTTCCTACTATGTTTGGATTAGGGTTAATTTTACTAAAAATAGGTTTAGTTTTAACTAAAGCAGAAGTGAGAACTACTTTTAAGTGGGTTCTTGCAAGTTTTGGTATCCAAGTAGGAGTGTTTTTCTTTGTAGGTTCCCCACTAATGTTGTTAGGCTTTGCAGGCATGATGGAGGGAGGGCCGGAAGCGATATTAATAATCATTTTCATTATCGTGGCGTTATTTATGGATGTTAACGTGCTTAATATCGTTCATCAATTAGGAATGAAGCGCGCTCTTATAGTTTTTTTCATGATATTGATCCCTTTTTTATTCACAGTTGGATTCTTAATTTTTCTCTTGACCCAAGTAGGATAAAAATATAATATTTCGTTTTTTTAATTTTTTCCTTCTTTAATTAGATAAAATCTTCCATATATAGAATATCGAGGTTCATTAACCATACCATAATTAAAATTGAAAAAATACTACAAAATAAAAGAAGCATTAAGCTCTTTAAAGATTAAAATTCAATCTAATAATTATTAGTACATCTTTTGTATTTACATAATTTAATAAATAAAATCTTAGATCACAACAATTATAAAAATATCAAATTTAAGAAAAAGTGAGAAAAAATTATGGTTTTAACGGAAATTGATATTTTAAGTGGAATATTTAGTATTACTAGCATAATTATCTTTACTTTTTTAGGATTAATAATTATTTCAAAATATTTTCAACACAGAAGACGGGATCTACTTCTATTTGGTATCACCGTAGCAGGATTAATAACACCTTTATATGGCTCAGCATTATCTTTTTTAACTGCATTATTTACAGGTCAAGGACTTTCAGTTGAACTTTATCTATTTATATCTCTTGCTCCAAATCCTATTATCTTGATATGTTTTGCTACAGCTGTAACTGATCTTCTATATAAAGAAAAGCAAAAAGTAATTCAATTGATCGTTACGATTTATGCGATTATAATCGAAATACTCCTGATTTATTTTCTTATCAATGAGCCTAGTATGATTGGTGTATTAGTAGGGATTACTGATGCGGAATACGGAATAATCGCAAGATATTATCTGATATCTGTTTTAGCATTTCTCGTAATCGCGGGTACTTTATTTGCTAGAGAATCTTTAAAATCTGATAGAGCTGAAATTAAATTAAAAGGGAAATTGTTACTACCCGCATTTTATCTTTTTGCATTTTCTGCAATAGCAGACGCTGCGATAAAACTAAATACAATAACTCTACCGTTAATAAGAATTCTGGTGATTATTAGTGGTATTTTGTTTTATATGGGATTTATTTTACCGGAGTCCATCAAAAATTTCTTTTTAAAAGAAAAAAAGAAAACTAATAATTGAGTTGTATAATAACTCTTTTTTTTAAATAATTAAGATAGTCTATATTTTGATTAAATAAGATTAAAATTCAAAAATAATGCTAAAGATTATATAGAAAAAACTTAACTTTGTAATTAGTAAGTTTCAATTTTAAATTTCAATAGTTATTCAAATAAAATTTTATTTTTTCTAAGGAATAATTTAAATAAATTAAAAAAGAGTGAGAATAATTTATGGTTTTAACGGAAATCGATATTATAAGTGGAATATCTAGTATTATTAGCATTATAATCTTTACAATTTTAGGTTTAATAATAATCTCAAAATATTTTCAACATAGAAGAAGGGAACTTATTCTTTTTGGTATTACGGTAATTGGATTAATGGAACCTTTATATGGCCCAGCTTTATCTTTTTTTACCGCATTATTTACAGGTCAAGGTCTTTCAGTTGAAATGTATTATTTTATTGCTCTTGTGGGTACTCCATTAACATTAGTAAGCTTTGTTACAGGCGTGTCAGATCTGTTATATAAGGAAAAACAAAAGATTATTACATTAATTCTTATTATATATGGGATTATCTTCGAAATAGTCTTCATTTATTTTCTCATCAATGATCCTGATATGGTTGGTGGATTAGCAGGGATAACTGATGCTGAATATGGACCATTCGGAAGGATATGGATGATCTCAATATTATTAATTCTTGTAATCGGCGGTACCTTATTTGCGAGAGAATCTTTAAAATCTGATAAACCTGAGATTAAATTAAAAGGAAAATTATTACTCCCCGCGTTTTTTATTTTTACAATTTCTGCAATAGCGGATGCTGCAATACAATTAAATACTATAACCTTACCATTAGTAAGAATTTTATTTATTTTTAGTGGTATATTATTCTATATAGGATTCATTTTACCTGATTCGGTTAAAAATTTCTTTTTAAAAGAAAAATAAGAGAAAATTGAACGATTAAAATTAATTTACATTAACATTTTTTTTTAATTTGGATAAATCCTTTTTTCTCAAATCAATTTTTCACTTTATTTTCTTCATTATTACATACTACTTAAAAAATATAACAGCAATAATATCAGTCTTTATTATTCAATGAGATAAAATTTCAATTTGAAATAGTACAAAATGAAGCTTATAATTGCAAAATTAGAGTTTTGTAATACAATAATTATATAAATAAATTTTTTTTTTATAAAGAAGAAAAAATAAATTAACTAGAAGTGATAAAGAGCGATGGAATTAACAGAAATTGATATTATTAGTGGAATTTCTAGTCTAATCAGTATAATCATATTTACTTTTTTGGGTTTAATAATTATTTCAAAATATTTCAAATATAAAAAGAGAGAGTTGAACCTTTTTACGGACCAACCTTTTCTGTTCTAAGCGTTTTAAATACAGGTCAGCCACTTTCAGTTGAAATGTACCTTTTTGTTTCTCTTGTGGGAAATCCGATCACATTAGTATGCTTTGTATTAGGGATATCAGAACTTTTATATAAAAAAAATCAAAAGCTTATTTTTTTATTCTTTATGACCTATGGGATTATCTTCGAAATATACTTGATTTATTTTCTCATCAATGATTCTAGCATGGTTGGCGTGTCAATGGGGGTGACTGATGCGGAATATACATCTTTCGCTAGGGTATATATGATTTCAGCGCTATTAGTTCTCTTAATCGGAGGTACTTTATTTAGCCAAAGAACTCTAAGATCTGATAATCCAGAGATTAATTTAAAAGGGAAATTCTTGCTCCCCGCATTTTATATCTTTGTATTTTCTGCAATAGTTGACTCGGTTGTTACTTTAAATGCGATAACTTTACCTTTAAATAGAATAGCTTTGATAATTAGTGGTGTCTTATTCTATTTGGGATTTATTTTACCCGAATCAGTCAAAAATTTCTTGTTAAAAGAAAAATAAATAATATCGAAGAAGTAATAATTGATTTGTTTTTATACAAATCAAATTTTTTTCTTAATTTAAGACCCGTATTAAAAGTCAAAACAATCCTAAAGATTATATAGAATAAACTCGAACATGCAAATGATATAGTAGATTTTTTTATTTTAATAACTATAT
>JBHLLE010000145.1:0-7778 GCA_048885945.1 Candidatus Hermodarchaeota archaeon
CAGTATATATAAAGTATTTGATGGTTCTACCGACAAAGTTTTTGTAGTGCCTGATTATGCATCTCATAAGATTTACGCAGATATCCATTCAATTGAGATTGTTGGTCCCACAATCTATAACACATTAACTCAAGAACATTATACTTATAATCCAAACACAGGCATCCTTACCTTGAAATCTGATGTTTATCAAGAATTATGTTCTAAATTAGATACTTTTTCAAAATGGACGGGACCAGAAAATGAAGAGGGAGAATATTTAATCTTCAAGATTAATATTGAAAAATATCACTCAATCGAAGATTCGAATTCAGAGCTGACCGAGGAAAAATTAAAACAGATTGCTTCTATGCAAGCTAGCCAAGCCGCCATTTTAAGATATTATTATCAATTTCAACTCGCAACGGAAACTCAAGAAAAACTTAACGAAATTGCATATACCGTGGCTCTTACCGTTTTAAGTACTGCGATCACCTCTTTTGCTACGGGACATGGAGTAGGTTCTGTAGTTAAAAATTGTCTTAAAGAACCTCTGGAAGAAATATTACGGGATCCGCTCATAGAAGGTGCCGCTTCTGCTGCTTCTGGTACATTTGCAAGAGAAGTACTGCACATTGAAGACACCCGATATATTGAAATGGTCGCCTCTACTCTTTCAGAATCCGGTCGTGAAGCTTTTCAAGGTATATTTTCAAGTGCTAAATCGTCTAATACCCATCAAAACAATATTCCCTCGCAAATAAATACAAAAGTAGATAATCTGAAAATAGTAAATCAACCCGAAACTCAAGAAAACGATCAAACAATTCCCGAATCGACCCCCGATACCGCTAAAACCAGTGCTATGGCTTTATCTAATTATTTGAAGAGTTTGCTTGGTCGGATAAATGGAGAGCAATGTAGACATTGGTTCAAAGCCTTTAAAGAAATTTTCAATGGAAAACTAAAAGACATATTGGCGAAAGTTCTCGGAAAAGAAAATGATGAAAAAGTGCAAAATAAACTATTATCAAAATTACAAAACCAGATGTCAGAAGAAAATTTGAATTCTATGAATGAGGAGCAAAAAAATGAGAATTATAAGAGTAAATATAAGATTAGTTCTAAAATTCATACCTTTCTCCAATCGCTTAGAACTATTAAATCTTCTATTCGAAATTTTGTGGATGATTTGAAAACTTTGTCAAGAATTACTGAAATGGTAAACCCACAGGTCGAAACACATGAAAAAACCATTAAAGAAAAGGTCAAGGATGCCGTAAAAAACACTGCTGTAAAAGTTAAGAAATTGCTACATGCCAGTTATCAAGCAGTACGAGTAATAGGAGATTCAATGAAAGGCATATTCGAACATAGCGAAATAGTAGTCGCGAAAGCAAAAGCGTTTTTCTCAAGATATAAGAGAGGGGATATCGTTGTCTTCAAAGGAGAGAACGGGGAGAATATTATCCACATGATTGTAGGAAAATATTGGAAAAATGGTAAGGCACATTACATGACTTGGGGAGTTAATAATAAATATCTTGACAGGAAGGTTATCACCAAAAGCGATATAATAAGTAAAGTAGTTATCTCTAAGCAGGACTTAAGTAAAGCATTTAAACAAGCAAAACAAGAAGGATTAACACTCATTGAAGCTTTGGGGATGAAAGTAAAATCAGTTAATATTGATTATCGACAAATGTTATTGGAGCAATTTATAAGAGATGGTCTTAATAAAGAAGAACTAATAGAAAAATATGGGGGAGAAAAAGTCTTAGAAAATGATCTGGAGAAGTATTTTGGTACAAAATCATATGAACAAGTCATAATGGAGATAATTATTGAAGCTGGATTAGTA
This sequence comes from Candidatus Hermodarchaeota archaeon, assembly GCA_048885945.1. Taxonomy (GTDB): domain Archaea; phylum Asgardarchaeota; class Lokiarchaeia; order Sigyniarchaeales; family SOKP01; genus LW40-45. Next base: position 1,841 of record JBHLLE010000145.1, read on the forward strand.
AATGAAATATATATTGAAGAAATAATATTACAGATTAAAGGTAGAACAACGCTTATACCACATACCAATAACCTTAGAAATAGATATAGACCTATGATAAATGCATATTGTCAACATAAATATGGACATAATTATGATGACATATTAGTTAAAAAAAATCGTATTTCTGCTTTAAAGGGTAATACAGGGCTAGATCAAGCATGGAACCTATTGGCAGCTCATAAAGCATTTAATGGATTTTCGCTGACATATCAGAATAGATACTATCAAAGAAATCGTCTACTTGGTGCAGGAGAGTTTTTTAAAGTCGTCGATAAAAATGGAAATGTGGTTAAAGATGCTGCTGGAAATATAAAATTTGATGTTATGGGATTAAAACTAGGTGAACAGAAATATTCAACACATTATCATCCCGAAAAAGGTAACAATTATCTTCATTTTTCATATAGACATTGGGATACAGGAATAGGCGATTTTAAAAGAATTGGACTTAAGAATAAAAAAGAGATAAATGAATTAATTTTTACAGTAATTAAATCTCAAACTGGTGTAAATATAGATTATTCAACACATCCAAATACTATAGTATATAAATTCTATTCAGAAAAAACAGGTCAATATGAATATTTAGCAATAGGATTGCATTCTAATGATAAATCAATCCATACTTGTTTTATTGTTGATCAAATTACTACATCTAGATTTTACCAGACTATATCAAGTACTACAAAATTAAATGATTATACCTTTAGTTTAAATAAACGTGGAAATATACTTTAATTATTACAATAGTAAAAAAGAAGTGATATATTGGAAGTTTTTATTGAGGATGTTCAGCCAGGTACATGTGATTCTAATGATCCAAATGATATTCCATTTGATTATTGGATTAAAATTATTCTTAAAAATGGTAAGAAAATACAAGTTTTAGATGACTTTTACAATCTAACTGAATTTATAGGTTATAAAGCATATTTTGTCATTTATGCTAAAGAATCTCTTGAATATTCTAAAAAAACCATATTCACTATTTCAGGAGAATATATTAGTAATTATAAATTTTCTAAAAAAAAACAAGAGATGTTTGTATTCTCTGATTCTGATACACCAACAAGAGAACAATATTTTCAAAATTTATCAGATGGAATCCCTGCTCTTGAAACTGAAAATGGAATTTTTCTAGTTTCTGAAAATTCATCATATAAAGATGGAGAAAAAATCAACTATAATGTTCTTGGATTTTTTCTTCATTTATGGTATCCTATTGAGGAATAATCAAATTTTAATTTTATTTTTAGTCTCTTTCAATTACCTCCCTCCCGCCGTGCTTGCCTGCTTCTGATGTAAAGTAGGGTAAAATAGATTCTAAAACTCAAGATAATGATGTTGTTCACCAATAAAGTCGAAAAGTAGTTAATAAAATGTGGAATTTTAATAATCATCTCTGTGAATATTTATGAAAGTATTATTAAAAGAAGTAAAAGGAGGTACGGTGGGTTCAAAATTAAGATATATAGACTATTGGATTTTAGGCAGACTTGAAAATGGAGATGAAATAGAAATCTTTGATTTTGAACCATTTAATCTTAAGAAATTTGAAAATCATAAAGTATACTGCTTGATTTATGCTTGGATTCAAGAAATAACCTCTGAAACAGATAAACAGTACAACTTCATTGGAGAATTTATTGAAGATTATGAGATTCCGTCTATCTGGTTAAGAAGAGATCCTAAACTGGAAGCTGTAAAAAATGAATATAATGCTATAAGAACTGCAGCTGGTATTTTCTTAACGGATTCTGATGAATTCGATAATGATATAAAAGATGGTCAAGCGGTTATTTTCAATGTTGTAAGATTTGATTTAATTTGTTGGTTAAAATAAAGAATATATCCTCATTTTTTGATATTTTAAATATTACTCTTTTATTATTACCTCCCTCCCGCCACATGCTTGCCTGCTTCTGATGTGATATAGTATAATTTAATCACTAATTCTATTGTCTCTTTAACAATAAAGTACAAAACAAAATGTTATTAAAATATTAACAAATTGATTTTTAACAAAAAAGTTATATTAAATAAATAGAGATAAAGAATCATTAGAGATTTTTTAAATATTTTTAAATAAAACATTATTAGTTAATTTTAGTTCAATTACGAATAGGACATAATTTATTCTTAAATTTCAGGTTTTCAGAAATAATATTTTAATTTTTGCTATATTTTTTATTCTTTTTCAATATTGATTTTTTTCAGCTTTACCATCAATATACCATTTCTAAGCGAAGCTTTAGCGTAGTCAGAATTTATGGGAGAAGGTAATTCAATTTCTTTATAGTAAGCGTGAGCAACACTATTAGGTTTTGTTGAGATTGTCAACGAATGAGACGTAGCTTTTATTTCGACGTCCTCCTTAGTAACTCCAGGAACTTCTGCAATTACTATAATTTGATCGTTTTCTTCGTTAACTTCTACTAACGGTTCTCTAGCACGATTAACTTCTGCTTTACCAGAATACGGTTCTTTTTTAATATTTCCAAAAGAGTTTATTGTAGGCATTCCATCTGGACCTATACCAAAATTAAAGCCGTACATTATTGGCGATTTAAAAGGAAATTTATCTTTATTCTCCATTAGATACTTTCGTATTTCTTCAGGGCTGAAATCCTGAAAATCAGGAGGAAGCGTGTTAAATATTTTTTCAAATATTTCCTTAAACATCTTTTTAAATTGCTTTGACTTTAAAAATTTGTTAGGATCGGAAAAAAATTTAAATATATCAAATGGTCCTTGAAAGTCGTCATCTTCCTCGTCTTCTTCGTCTTTTCGAGGCATTTAATAATCAACTCAATATTCTTTTTTTATAATCAAACTATTAATTAAATTTAATAGTGAGTGTTTAGATGTAATGCATAATCTAGCTAAAAACTATATAGCTTTTATTCTAGAAAAAATTGTTTAAGTTATTAAATTTTATTCCAACAGAATAAGTAAACATCTTAATTATTATAAAAGGAGTTTTTTATGTATTCAGAATTAAGTGATGACGATAAACAGATGTACCTCGATGTCTTACGGGAAACCCCTATAATGCCTTTTTCTAATTTTGTGAGTCGGGGGGATATCCCAGATAAGATAGATATTGCAAGACCTAGAAATTATATTGATAGAGAAATGTATAGGATTGTTCGGCAAACATATCAAGACAGATCTAGTAGGTTACTTCCCATTTTAGGATCGGCAGGAACGGGAAAAACTCATGCGTACCATTCTTTTAAAGATAAAGAACGAGAAAATAAAAAGAAACTGGAAGGAGCTGAAGATGAGGTTGAGATTGAAGTTTCTCAGTTTGAGCCGGTAGATTGGTCAATTGTGTACGTGCCATCACCCCCTGCGAGTATAAGAGTATTGTTACACGTGTATACTTGTCTATTAGAAGAGCAAGGGGCCGAGATCATTGACATCGTGTCAGAAAAATTAGTGAGTAAATGGGGGGGAGAAAAGAAGGGAATTTTTCAAAAGCCTAGAACTGAGGAAGTTATTCAAAGGGGTCTAAGAGAATTCCCTGGAGTGTTTGCTGATTGTGTAAAAGCTTTAGTCAATTTTCAATTGGAGAAAAATAAAAAAGCCTTGGCGGAGAGATGGCTTTTAGGAGAAGATCTAGAACCTGACGAATTGGACGAGTTAGGTATTAATTCGGTAATAGAAGAGGACGATATATGTTTAGCAATGATTAAGATGATTACGGAAAATTTAGATAGAGTACTGATACTATATTTTGACGAGTTAGAATCACCTTATAGGATGCACGGTGAAGCTGCTGAAAGAAAATTTCTAGAAATATTAAAAAGATTATATAATGAGGTTAAAGGACTAGTGATATCTATTGCTGTATTAAAAGAGGTCTGGCCAAGAATTTTAGAGATTGCAGATCCCCCTTTAAGATCTCGAATGGAGCCTGAACAAGAATTAAAACCCTTTAGTCTAAACGACTTAAAAATCTTTTTCTCAAAAAGTATGGAAACATTTTGGGACGAAAATAATTTGAATCCTCCATTATATCCTCTCTTTCCGTTGAACGAAAAGTTAATTGAAATGATCTTTGAAAAAACTAGGGGAAATCCAAGAAATTCAATTAAATTGTGTCGGAGATTTATTGAAAAAATAGTAATGGAAGAGATGACTGTAGATGAACTTATGGAAGCGGGAGTAGAAATCGTAGCAACGGTTAAGCCTCCATCGGAAGCAGCTGAAGAAGTGATTGATTTTTCCAAACCTCGAGATGTAATCAAAAAGAAAATAGAAGAAATATTAGCTGAAGAAGAATACACAATTGACGTTAATCCTGCTTCAGTCGCCGGAGCGGCGTTAAAGTGTATTAATATGGTAGGAGAGCAAAAACAAAAAGAATTCAAAACCCAAATGGAATTTAAATTTTTGCTTGGTAAAAGAACTCAAACTCTCGCAGCATTAGTAGAAACGGGAGGGAAAAAATGGGGATTAGAAATTCCTTCTATTAAAACCTTTGATAGAAGTGCTGGTGTTGCCGGTTATTATGCTGCTAAAAGATTAAAAGATGCTATTGGAGAGAAAGCAATTGATTCGGCACTTCTAATCGTACCTCAAGGTACTGGAGGAGCTAAATACGATATGATGCTACAAAATACTCCAGAGATTCACAAAATTGAGTTAAATAACGAAATCGGCGAAAGATTAATAGAAAATGCTTTAACATATCCTACTATTGAAGGATGGAATATAGCAAAAATTATATTTCCCGATATTGGAGAATATGTTCCGCCGGCTCCTCCTGAAGAATCTTCTAATGAGTGAAATTCTTCTGATGTTTAAAATAAAAAATAAATTTTTATTAGAATTTTGTCTTTCTTATTATTTGAATTTAAAGCCTCCATTTAAAAAAAACAATGATTATCAACTCCACTAAGAAATAATCTAAAATATCACTCGAAAAATCTTTTAATCAATTACTAAATATTAAAATTCTTTTATCAAATTCATAAAAAAGGATTCCTCCAATAATACAATAAACTAAAATAAAAAATGCAAAGATTAGATTAGTCAAGATATCATATCCAAAAGTTGAATTAAATATGAAATACATTGCTATAAAAAATAGTGTTTGAAAAAGATAAATGTGATATGATGCTTTTCCAATATATTTTAAAAATTTAGTTAAAAAATTTTTACATTCATCAGGCAAATATATAACTCCAAGAATAACAAACATTAAAACATAGATATAACTAAAGAAATCTTTTGAAGGAAAATGAAAAGTTCTTAAATATAACAATTTAACGAAAGATTCACCGTAAACAATATTAAGTATATAGTAAACAATACTTATTACAAAAAGAATAAAAAGATATTTATATTGTTTAAGAAAATATTGTTTTTCTTTATAATTATATTTATCAGCAAACCACATTCCTAATACTATATAACCTAATTCTCTAAATAAAAGTAATTTTTGGATATTAAAGATAATTCCTCTATTTTCAAAAACATAAAAACTTAATTGATAAATTATAACTATAATAAAACTAATAATTATTGTTTTTCTTGAATTCTTTTGATAAAAATAATAAAGTAAGGGAAAAACAATTATAAATTGAAATAAATAATACATCCAATAATTACCCTCACCATTTTCTAACATTCCTAATACTATTTTATTCTGAAAAAAATAATTTATTATTATACCAATAAAATAAGCTATTAAAAACGGAATTATAAATCTATTAAATTTGTTTTTAAAATAATATTTTGAATAACATTCTTTAATTTTTTTAAGATTTTTATTTTTAAATGAAAGAGTATGCGTAAAACCTAAAATTAACATAAGTATTGGCACGGCTTGAGCAAGATGGAACGGTGTAAATATTTTCTGGTTGACCTTACTACTAAAACAATGTAT
>JBHLLE010000146.1:0-7772 GCA_048885945.1 Candidatus Hermodarchaeota archaeon
GTAGATATCTTAATTTGTTGTGTGAAACCCTTATTGATATAAATAGAAAAAAGATTATTGAATATATAAAATTAAATGAAAAAATATCTGGAGTTAAAAAAGAAATTCCTTCTGATGAGACTCAATTAAAAGATAATTCAAATATCTGGAGGCCAACTATAAAGAGTTATGGTGTCAGGAATGAAAAGAATATAATTACCGATGAAATATTATCTCTACTTGAGAAATTCATGGATATTGATCAAGTATTATTTATTAAGTGTCTAAAAGGACTTTCGAAGTATCACTCATCAATTTTTAAAAGAATTCAATTACATTTTTACATTTTGGACCCAGAAACTTTTAAAGATGAGATAAAGGAAGTCCTTAATGACAAGGACATTATTCTTGACAGAGATTACTGGAATGAGGTATTTTTCATTCTTAAAAACAATTACGAATCATCAGAAGAAAGTGTGAAAAAAAAAATCTTAGAATGGATTGAGGAAGATTATGAAATTGATTTGTCTCATATGGAGCTAAATGAAGAAGAAGAAAAGAAATGGAAAATTCAAATTAAAGAAGACAGAAAGCAACGACTTTTAGAGCCTATTCTTGAATATTTGGATGAAGATTACAAGGAAGAACAAAAGAAATTAATAAATAAAATTACAGATACTGAGACACCAAAACCCGCCGTAGAAATAGGACCTGTTAGGATTTTCTCACCATTAGATAACCTGAAAAATCAGATTTCAAATAAAAATATTGATGAAATTATTCTCTTTTTAAGTGAATATACACCAGATGAAAGTAAAATCTTCTCTGAATCTAGACAGGATTTAGGTATAGCATTGTCAAGATTAATAGAACAGAATCCCTCAGAATTCTTAGAACTTCTTGAGAAAATTTACCAAATACCTAAGGTCTTTATAAGTTTTATATTAGAGGGTTTTTCTTATGCAAATAAAGAGAAAAAAAAATTCAATTATAAAGCAATCTTAGAAAAACTCGAATTATTAATTCAAATCTCTAATTCTGAGGAAACTTTAGAATATAAAATTAAATTAAGTCTTTTAGAATACATCGAGTATTGTATAAGGCGCGATGATTTTGATTTTTCTAAAGTGGATAAAGAAAAAATGCTAGAGTTTGTTGATAATTGTGCATTGCAACAAGAAAAGAATATTGAGTCATATGATAATATAAGAAATGACCTTGAGGAAAAAGTCTTTTACTATTATGATACGATAAAAGGTAAAGCAATTGAAAATCTTCTTCTATATGCGGCAGAAAATAAAAAAAATCACCCTCTAAATGCGGGACTTCAATTAAAAATAAACTCAATATTCGATAAGTTATTAGAACAAGAAGGTACTCAAGCTGAACTAATAAGAGCAAAATTTGCTTCAAATTTACTAAATTTATTTTATATTGATGAGGAATGGACAAAAAAAAATATTGATAAAATCTTTCCAAGGGAAGACAGGATTTTATGGAGGATTGCCTGGGAAAGTTATATTACTGTTTATAAAAACAATTTAAATGAAAAGGCTTATGAAATTTTAGTAGATAACTATTTAATGGCAGTTAATAAAATTACTAGCCCAAATTTGAGTTATAGTGCATTGGAGGGGCTATCCTCCCATCTTCTATTAGCTTATATATACGGTAATGATAATCTCTCAGAGAGATCTAAACTTAATAGTTTTTACAAACAAGCTAATCCCATAATAAAACAACGTGCAATGTGGTATTGTTGTATAAAAATTTTAGAAGGAATCAAAAATAATCAAGAACTCAATGAAAAAGGACTATTATACGACAGAATTTTAGAACTATGGAAATTTAGAATAGAAAATACAAAAGATTCGAAGCCAGAAGATATAATAAAGGAATTTGCGTGGTATTCTAGGTTTTTTAGTGAGATGGAACAGATTTCAGAGAAATATCTTGATGTTTTTTTAGAAGTTCTAAAAAAAATTGATGGATATATTGGAGTATATGCTAAAGATATTTTTGATAGATTAAAATCATATATACCGATTTTTAAAAATAAAGTATTAGATCTCCTAATTCTAATATGTAAAAGTAAACACAAAGACTGGTTATACACTCATACAGCACAGACGATTAATGAGTTATTGGAGGATAGTATAAAAGAGGATAATAGTGGAGAAATTCAAGATAAAATTATTCAGATAGCTGATTTAATGGTTAAAAAGGGTTATTTTGAATTTGAAAGATTCTACAAAATAAAAAGCAATAACAATACTAAAATTGAGTGAAGTCAAAATATTATGAGATTTATAATTTGTATCTATTTTTTAAAAATTGGTTAATAAATTGGAAGTCTAATTGCTGAAATTGAGTGAATTCCTCTTGAAATTTCAATTCTAGACTTTCCTTTATGTTTATTATTAAATCTTTAATTTTTTTACAAAATAATTCAAAATTTTTTAAGGATTTGGCCGGGATTTCTTGCAATTCTGTTTTAACAGCGATTTTTTTTTCCTTGGATTCTAATTCAAATAATAGATATTCTTGCAAGAATTCGACTAAATGAATAGAAAGCTTCATACTTGAAATAGCCTCTTTTAATCTAAACTTTTTAGTGATTTCATTTTTTAAATCTTTAAAAACCAGTTTTCCTGATACAATTTCATTATATCTTCCCTGCATAAATTTTTCTAAGTAGTTGTCTTTTATTTTATTTAAAGTAGAAAACATTTTTTGTTTATCGAGCTTTTTTTCTAAACAAAAACTATCTTTTTGTTTTGAAATATCCGATATTTCACTAATCCATATATTAAATTTATCTTCAAAATGAGAGTTTTTATTAGTGAAATCTAAGATATTTTGGATATCATTCTCACCAAAATATGCGAAGTTATTGTCTAAAAAATCTTTTAAAACATACTTATCAAAATTATTTCCATAGCTATTAAAAAGCTCTCTTAATGTGTATGCTATCCAGTCGAAATCATTCATTAAATTAGAGATTTTACCTAATGTAAATAAATAATCTATTATTATTATGGGTTGAGTAAATATATTTTCAATTTCATAATAACTGAGCTTTAAAGTATTACTTTTCAATTCTTTTTTAAGTTCAATATCCTGTACATTATCCCAAATTTGCTCATTTCCCCTATCATAATCCAATAGAAAAAGATAATTCAATGAATTTTCAACCAATAAATGCAGAATTCTTGAAGTAGCAAAATAATAAAAATTTTTTTTACCTTCACAGGGTATTATCTTAAACGTAGATTCAAATAATGAATTCAATATTAAATTAAAAAAAGTAAAATCTTCTTTTCCTTCAACAAAAACAATTGAATCACATAGAAGATAATCATATATATTCAATTCAAGTTCACTTAAAACTTCAATAAGCTCAGTATCTGAAATATTTCTAACAACTGATTCGGTTTGATTCTTGATAATCTTATATATTGCGCATTTTTTAGAATTTCTTGAGAGAAGACTTGGAGTATGAGTAGTAATAAAAATTTGTATTTTGTTTGAGGTTCTTAGAAGTTTATTCTTTAGCTTCTTTTGTAATCCAGGATAAATAAAAAGTTCAGGTTCTTCTATGCACAAAATTTTATCCCTATCTAAATCTTTAATAAATGCTAAAAAATGAGCAATATTCAAGAGCCCTGCACCCATATTTCTTTGTAAAATATCCATATTTAATCCATCCTCTTTAAGAATTAAATAAGTATTATCACTCTTTTCATCAACATCTTGCCGTATTTCAACAATATTTGATACAAAATCCTTCATTTCATTGTTCCATTCACGTAACCAATCCCATTCATGTGTAGCTGCTTTTATATGAATAAATTTAACTATATTTTCACCATTGGGAGCAAGATTAATTCTTATTCCACTTCTATCATATTCTGGTTTAAATTCACGTTTATAGGGAATAAAATGTATTGCCTCAAAAAAATTCTTAATTAAATCATTAAAAATAGGAATTAAAATGGGAATATCATTTTTTATTTGATCCCGATTTCTAAGATTTAACATTGATTTGAAATCAAAAGTTCCGCTAATATCCATATCAGTCAAAGAATTAGTAGAAAAAAATTCAGTAAATGCTTTATTTAATATGGATTTTAAACTAAGGTATTGAGGTTTATAATTATTTTTATTTGGTTCCATATTAAAAAGTGTTTGAGGTTCTCTTGTATTTATATGCTCTACAGAAATCTGCTTTATCAATATGTCCTTAATGTCTTTCATGTATGAAATTTTAACAATTAATTTTGCAAAATATCCTCTAGTTAAGAGCCAATTGACAGCTATTTCTTGATTTTGCCATTCATTTCTTTTTAAATAATCATCTTTGTGTTCATAATATATGAATGATTTTTTAAGGTAATTCCCTTTATATAGAAAAGTTAGAATTTCTTCTCTTAATTTCGGAGAGATTACGAATTTTAAATTAATCTCATTGTCTAAATCCTCTCTCTCATCAAATAGATAACTTACGAAGAATTTTTCATTATTATACCTTCGTTTCAACATTTCGAGAATTTTTATAAAATTTGATTTTCCTGAACTATTTTTTCCAATGAGAACATTGAAATTTTTTATATTTGAAAATTTAGCATGTTTATAACTCAAAAAATTTTTAATCTCAATGGAATCTAATTTTAAATTCAAAATTATCACCAGATTCAGGATTTTCTGAAATTTTTTATAGGTTTTATTATGAAGAGAATTAAAAATTCACTAATTAAAATTTTTTGATTTTCTTTGAATAAATATTAACTTCTATACTAATAATGATTTCTAAAATCAATATCCTAGCTATTATAAATATAAAATACAGAAGTTATTATAAAATATTGAATGGTCCTAAAAACTTAAAAATCCTAAGTTTTCCTATTACTGGAAATTCTAAATATAAAAAAAGGAATCTATATATCTTCAAAATTCATGATGTTGCTTTATTAAGCTGGATTCCTATTAATAAAATCTCTTATTCCCATTGCCATTACTTCAACTTTATTGGAGTTATAATCATTATAATTTCCATGTGCTGCTTTATTTCTTAGATCCAACCATACTGTGATACTTTTTTGGTCAAGTTTAGAATAAATTTTGTTTTTTGCCAATTCTGAATTAATTTGACTTGAACTCTTAGGTTTTTGTCTATTTCCAGTTTGTATATTAATATCAATTCCATTGTTAAGACATAATTGTTTTAAGTGTCTTTCCAAGGTACTTCCAATAATAACAGCCGCAGGATCTTTATAACCTTCTTTTAGGAGATGTTCCGCCATTTCCAAATAATCTCCAAAGATATCACTATGTATAATTTCAGTGAGGGATTTTAAATAACTATTTTTTAAATCATGATATAATCCTTCTATAGTCCCTATTAAAAAATCTAACATCTTAGAGGATCTCCAAGGGCCACTCGTTATTTTAAGTGCATGTTTGTAATACTCAGAATTTTTACCAACTATACGTTCTATTGTGGCAAATATTCGTGTAATGAGATTGTGAATTAAAAGATCATTATTTCCACCTTCGAGAATACTTGATTTTAATCCTTTATTATTATTATAATCTTTGAGAACGTCATTAATTTGCTTTAAAAAGATCTTATTAATTTTTTCTTCAGTTTTCAAATTTTTATTACTCCATAATCATAATAAGTTATTAGTTATCATAAAGACTTTTTTACTTTATTGTTAAAGAGACCATAGAATTAGTGAATAATCAATCCTACATGCCATCGGGAGAGATTAGAAAAAAAATACGATGATAATGATTAGATATTATTTAAAATTATTAATAAAGGTCTTTTAGTTTAAAAACTTCTTTTTTTTATTTAATCTTATGAAAATTCTTCATTGTAAGTTTTCAAATGTTTACATTTTTCATTAAATCTATTTATATATTAAAGATATTCCTATTTTCTATAGGTGTTTCTTTATTACAATGTGGACAAATTGTAATATTTCCTTCGACTTTAGCATTTTCAATATTCGCGACTTGAATAGGAGACTTAAATTCATTTCCACAATGATCACATTTTACATAGGTTTCCTTTACATATTGCCTTACTCCATCTCCTATCTCAATTTCCATATTTACTTTTGTATAGGCTACAGGTAGAATTTTTCTCCTACTCATTGTTAAAGGCCAAAATATATTAGTTATTTGCTCTGAATTTCTTGCTAAACTAAATTTATCATAGACTGATACAACTTCAACACGAGCTTTAACATGTTCATATTCTCCGAGTTCCTGCTTAGTATCTGGATCGATTATTGCAACTTTAGGTGAAACAATATCAAAAATCATCCCTTTTGTAACTCCTAAATTTTTCCCAATATTAATTGCCACGACATATTCATTAATAATTTCAGATACTTTACCCTCTAAGCGTTCTGTCATATTTTTCACTTTAGACAATACATTTTTTTTTAATATATTCTTGAATAGTAATTATTTCTATTAAATTATCAAAAAATATTTTTATAAAATTAGAAACATTGTTTTTATAAAAAAACTCTCTATAATCAGCAATCATTCTAATTTTAATAGAATAATTATAAATATTTGCTAATGTTTCAAAATTTTTTGATAATTCACATTCTCTACGAATCTGACATATTTCACATATAAATGAAGTATCATGTTTTTGACTAGATTCTTTAGTATCCAGCTTTTTTAATGTTTTCCATATCATATCATGTTGTGTGTAAATTTCATTAGCGTATTTTAATGAGAAATGAAAACATCCAAGAGCGCAGAATATTTTACATTGTGCTTCAAAAGCAAAGAAGATTAAATTTACTAAACCACCCAAAAAGCCAATAAATTTAATATAATAAGAAGATATTAGTTCTCTTGATTTCTGAATTAATTTTTGATCATCTTCAGATAATAGATCATAATTTTCATCCATTAATGAGTTTAAAATATTGGAACTTAACTTAGGTGCTATAGAATTATGAATTTCATTAATTTTCTTTTCATAATCGGACCAAATTTTTTTAAAATTAACTCGGATGGATTCTATTTTATAATTGACTAACCTTGAATGATAATCAATTCTACTTGAAAGACTTTCAAATAAATTTCTTTGTTCTAGTTCACTTTTTATAATAGAAAATTTATTGACAAAATTGCTTATATCCGAGATATTTTTCTTAAATTTCTCACAGTCACTATTAAAATGTTCCATAAAGGATTCAAAATCTGAAAAGTTCTGGATTGATTTTATACTACTTGGTTTTATTGATTGTGTGTAGTTCTTATATGACATATGTAGAGTCTAATTAAAATTTAATATTCTATGGATAAAAGTTATATCCTCTTATATATCTTTATCCAATATTAGTTTTAATATTTTATTACTTTAGTATAATAAGAGGTAATTCTGGTACAACTTAAAATATTTTGCCATTCTGGTATAACCTAAAATATTTTACTATGCTTGAGCGATATGGCGCCATCATTGTATATGAACCTTATACTTATGCTTTTAGTAAATTCATGAACCCAAATGTTACCAAAGATATGACCAAATCAATATTTTATCCTTAATTCAATTAACTTTTTAATTAATCCCAGCTTTTTAAGTAAATTTTTTAATTAGATTACCAATTTGTGTTTCTTAAACCAACCTTTCTTCTGGGTATAAAGTATATCGTATTTTGAAAAATAGATACTTAGAAATCCTAAAGAAAAAAACAACAATGGAATCAATACGAATAAAGCTACAATTGTTCCAAAAGACCAACCATTAAAAAATCCTT
>JBHLLE010000147.1:0-7752 GCA_048885945.1 Candidatus Hermodarchaeota archaeon
CATTTTTGTGAAAAATTTCTTTTGGGAAAGAGCCATAACCTCTCTTTTTTCTTTCAACCCGCCTCCTTCCGTGATTCATCTTTCTTTCTTTCCCTTTTTTATGCAATGTAACATTATGAACTGTATGGGTTCTACATTTTGGGCAGTATCTATTCATATTTCTAGGGTACTTCATTTCTGCAAACCTTAGTATTTTGTATTAAAGTAATTAATTATTTATGAGTTTTAAATTTTATGAGTTCTTCAGTTCTTTCTGCTAAATTTAATCAGTTTTAGTTTTTAAATGTTTTTAAGATAACTATAATTGAGTAAATAATTTCTTATTAAAGAATTATAAATTTTGATTTTTTTAAGAAAACTTAATATTATTTGGAAACCAAAAAATGTAGAAGATATTTAGATTTTAATAAAAAATAATTTAAATCACTTTAATATTAATTAAAATGATGTTTAAAGAGAAATTTAATGAAGGTATAGTAAGTGCAAAACAATTCAATCGTGAAGACATTCTTTATATACTACAAAAAGCAACAGACATGATTAGCGTAAAAAATTCCAATATTCTTAACGGTAAAATACTTGCAGCTCTTTTTTTTGAACCATCTACGCGTACTCGTCTTAGTTTCGAATCTGCAATGTATAGATTAGGAGGAAATGTTATAGGTTTTCAATCTGGAGAAGTCTCGTCTATTAAAAAGGGAGAAAGTTTAGCTGATACCATAAGAACGGTAGAAAATTATAGCGACTGTATAGTTATCAGACATCAAATGGAAGGAGCAGCCAAGCTAGCGGCGAAATTTGCAAAAATCCCAATTATCAACGCGGGATCTGGCAGTGGTGAACATCCAACTCAAGCTCTTTTAGATTTATTGACTATAAAAGAAGAGTGTGGAACTTTGGATGGATTAAACATTGGAATTATGGGAGATCTTAAATATGGAAGGACAGTCCATTCTTTAGCTATTTTATTATCCAATTTTGATGTAAATGTGTATTTTATTAGCCCTCAAACGTTAATGATGAGAAATAGGGATAGAGAATTTTTACAACACACCCAATTTAAATTTAAGGAAATAATTAACTTCAGAAATATCTTAGATATTTTAGACGTTTTATACATGACTAGAATACAAAAAGAACGCTTCGTCGATTTGGAAGAATACGATAAGGTTAAAAATTTCTATATTTTTAGAAAAGAAGATTTAAAGGAAACTAAAGGATCTTTTAAGCTCTTACATCCTTTACCAAGGATTAACGAAATTTCTCCAAAGGTTGATAATTCAGAAAAGGCAATTTATTTCAAACAAACCTATTACGGTCTAAAACTTAGACAAGCAATATTAGCAGAAATACTATCAGAATAGATTTATTGCAAAATAATATTAGAAATTTATATATTACAAAAAATTAGAAAATTATTGAAAAGGCATTTAAATTAGATTTAGAGAGTAGATTGAAATATTCCTTTTGAGAATGTTGATCAGGATTATCTATTACTTCAAATATACTCCCCCCTTCTAGTTTTTTTTCAAATTTTTTAAATATTGAAATTTGGTCGTTAATTGATAATGATGAATCTTTTCGAATTATTCTATTAGTGTAAGATTCTCGTACCTTATTATTAAAACGGATTTCTTTAATATATGATGATTTTAGATATTTTCCGTAGTGAGGTTGACTAAGTATAAAGTTATCGTTAGAAACATCATTTTTTTCTTTAATTAAGTTATTCATTAAAGAGAGAATCTTTAAAGCAAACAATTCACAATTATCTAACCTATCAAGTTCAATACCACAATGGAATTTAATTGCCTCATTTAAGCCAAAGAAACTAATTGATTTTAGTGTGCTTTCTTTAAAATTAGAAGAATCAAATAATAAAGAATTAAGAAATTGCCATTCTTTCAAATTATTTAATTTTTTAGCTAAAAAGGCTTCTTTAAATCGAAAAAACTCGAAAATATCCTCTAATCTTTCTTGTAAAATATCATAAAATTTATTATCATCTTGTTTTGCCTGAATAGAAATTGCGTGTAGATTAATTAATACTTTGTCTAAGATGATTGCATTATCAGATAAATTTCTATTGTTTTTTTTTTTAGGATTAATAATTAAGGAGTTTAAAACGTTTGACATTTTATCATTATAGAAAATTATACCTTTTTTTGGAAGTAAATAATTTAAATCGCTCAAATTAATGTTAGAATAATCAAAATTTATTGAATAATTAAATAAATTTAAATAATTAGAGTTCTTCGAAGAAAAATTCTTTAAGAATATCTTGTCTAAGTCAAATTGTGATTTTATATGAGTATTTATTAATTTTTTTTCATTATAAGAGAATTCTAAAGAGATATGAGACTTTCCGTCGTCAAATAATTGATTAAAATTTGAAATTTGAGAACTAAAGAATTTAAAAAAAAATTCTTTTTCATCAATATTCAAATTATTAAAAATTGATAAGAAGAGATTGTTAAAATTACCCAGTAATAGATCCTCGGAATAGTAGGATTTGATTCTGAATAAAAAATTAAAAAAATTTTGAACTAATTCAAAAATTTCTTTAATATTAGTTGGATTTTGAAGAATTTTTAAGTTTCCATTATAAATGTAATTTAAAACTGAGCTTGTGTTTAAAAAAATACTTAGTGGTCTTAATGCCCAATGATTCAAATGAATCAAAGCTATTTCACCTGATAAATAGAGATCAGCTAATTTATTTGGTAATAAATTTAAAAGTAAATACTGTTCTGAAACATCAGATCCAACTCTATTAATAAATCTATCAGGATTTATTAATTCATTTTCTACTGAATTAAATAATTTTGATACATCAAAAGGTGGAGTTCCTAACCTAGTTAACTTATGTCGTACTTTTTCTAAGCCTTTTTCTATTAAAAACGCATTGATATATTCTCGCATTAAAGGTGCAGTTAAATATTCAATTTTAGTTTTTGTAATACGGTCTTCAATTTCACTAGCTATTTGTTTTGCTAAATTTTTGCTAATATTTCCTTCTCTAATTAAATATTGCTCAATTTTTTTTATTTGGAAGAGTTCTGTAGAATATTTTGAAGTTCTTATTATTAATTTTTTATTTTTATCGTTTAATACTTTCTTCATATCAGTTATTAATTTTGAAACTTGTTTACCTAAGGATGTTATTTTATAACCTTCGTTATTAGAACTAATTAATCGATTTTGTTTTAGTTTGTTTAAATGAAAAGAAAAATTTACAGATTGAGAATTTGAACTTAAAACCTCTTTTTGTAACAAAGAATATGACTTAGGGCGTTCGGAATAATTCAGATTTTTTAAGATCTCTCTTCTTAAAGGTTGATGTAAAGTTTTTAAAAGTTTTCCCAATTGATTAGTATTTTTGTCGGAACTCATTATATTTAATCAAAATGAGATGATCATATATTCTTAATTATAAAATAATAAGTTCATCAAAAATATAAAAATTTAGGAACAAATGTGTGTTTAAAATAACATTTGGTAATATGTGGGTGATATTAAAAAGATAATTAAAAGATTCTTATCGTGCTGAAACAGCAATTCTCTCAATTTCGTCCTTTCTTTTTACTGCTCTAGATTCTTGAGAATTTTTTCCAGCCATAATAAGTTCTTGAGCTAGACTTTCTTCAAATGTATGCAAACTGTTATGAGATCTAGCTCCAACCGCTTGAACTAAATACTTAATGGCCAAATCAACTCTTCTTTGAGGTGCTATATCCACTGCTGATGCATAGGAAATTCCTCCCATCGCAATTCTAGTAGTTTCTTCCCTTGGAGCAGTATTACATATAGCATCGACTAAAACCTGAATTGGATTCTCCCCAGTAACTTGCTCTATTAAAGCAAGTGCTGTTTTAATACTCTTGATCAATTTGTTTTTTTTACCTGAATTATACGAGCTTTTATGACCTTTAATTTTACTCCCAATAAATCCTGGAGCTAGCAATCTATTCAATAATCTTTCAATTATAGAAATATTTGACTTCCAGAATCTTTTATGTTCGTGGCGCCCGCAGCTATGTGGTACAATAATAGGCTTTAAGTTAATATAATTTAGTAATGTGGAATCTTTTATTTCAATATCATCAAACGACCATTTATTGAAGAGTTTCACATCTAATTTACTTTTACTCACGTCAATTACCTCATTGGCTTTTCTTTCTTTCCCGTTAAAAGTGCGTGCAAACTTACACCATTTACACTAGTGACTTTCCACCGTACTCCTGGGAGATCTCCTACCGCTCGACCTTTTGCTCCTCCAATCCCTTCTACTATCACACGATCGTGTTCTTCTATGAAATTCAACGCGCCATCTCCTGGTAAAAAAGCAGTAATAGCTTTTCCATTTCTCTTCAGCTGAACGCGAACACATTTTCGAATTGCAGAATTAGGTTGCTTACTTTCTCTGCCAACTTTTTGTAATACTATCCCTAGAGCTTGAGGTGAACCTTCTAGAGGATCTGCTTTTTGTTTAAGTTTTAATTTTTTCCTTTTGTATTTAGTTTTGCTCCATCGGAATTTCTTACGATTTTTTTTCAGTTGTCTTGCAGCATAAAGACCTTTAGGTTTTCCGATCTTAATTCACCAAATATATTTATAATCCTTATTATAATTATTTGAAGAGTAATTCTTTTAACTTAAAATTTGTGGTTTTCTCAGTTTTTAGTATTGATAATCACGTTATCGACATCAAAGTGTCGAATAACTAAGAATTTAATTTTTCGAATCATACTCCCGTCTTTACCAATAGCTTTTCCTCTGTCTTGGGGCCTAACAGAAATAATCACAGTTTTCTTGTTATTTTTACTCTCTTTTATTTCAATATTTTGAACTTTTATTGAATTTTTAGTTGTATTTAGGATAAATTGGATGAATTCGTTTAGATTTTCTGAAAATGGAATAACATCAATTTTCTTTTGTAATTTTGACATTAAATCCTTCACGTGTTCCCCTGCTTTACCTATCGCCTTTCCAACATCCTCTTTTTTAACCAAAAAAATAATTATCTCAGTATGATTTTCAGGAGATTTGAAAACAAGACAATCTTTAATGATAGCACCAGAAATATTATTAAACAAAGAAATAAGTTCCATCGAGCCTCTATCAATCTTGATGTTCTTTCTTAACATACTTAAATTTCCATATATAAATTAATTTCATTTTGTTTTTATAGATAAAAGATCAGAGTCGCCAGCATCAATAATGCCAATTACAGAAATCATATACGGCTTAGCACATGCTAATCCAAGATCCCAACTAGATCCTTTATATTGATGAATATATAATTGACTTTTTGTTAGTGAGTTATAATAAGATAATTTACTCTCTAAATCTCTAGGACAATTATTTGCAATTAGTAGCATTTTAAAAGGATTATTTCTCAATTCTCTTAATACCTGTTTTTTGCCGTAAATTATTTTCCCGGTTTTATAAGCCACTTTAATATTTGTATCAATATCAAATTCTTTTTTTTTCTTCCGTGCTTTATCAACTGTACTTTCAGTTGCTTTCTTTTTTCTTTTCTTTGCCATCAGTAGCCACCTTTTAAACTGCTAACTATGTTTTTCTAGTTAATATTAATTAAGTAAGTAATAAAAAAAATTCATTATCATTTTAATTTTTTTGCTTAATTTTTGAATTTCTACTCCTTTTAAAAAGATTATCTTAATAATTTAATTTTAATTTTTTGAATCTTGCTTAATAGACTTAAAATTATTTATTTCCTTTCTTTTTCAGTATTTCTAAATTTGCATCAAGGTCAAACATTACATTTGTGCGTCCAGTTCCTATAGGACATACTTGACCTATAATCACATTTTCAGGAATCCCTAATAATTTCTCCTCTTCACCATAAAGACCTGCGTCTAATAATTGATTAACGGTGACTTCAAATGCTGCTCGAGCAAAGACACTAGATTTGGAACCTGAAATTCCATGTCTGCCAATTGATTGGATCGTTCCACTAGAACACATCAAATCTGCTAATATTAATAAATGGCGCAAATCTACGTCTAAACCTTGCTGTTCAAGTACTTTCTGCGATTCTCGAATAATCATATTACGGGCTGCTTCAATACCATATAATTTTTCAACCTCATGAATGTGATTTGAAAAAGATCTTGTAGCATCAACACCTTCAATTTGAACAACACCTTGAAGATTTGTACCTTCTGTTTTGATAACCCATTCCTCAGTGTTTTCTAAAGGAGTTAGAAGTCCTCTTTTAATACCTCTAATTCCTTTTACAACCTTCTTCAAAATTTTCTCTCTCATTTTTTGTAAAGCTTGGAGATCTTCAATCCCTGGGTCAATTATAACAGAACTTCCTTCTCTTTTAATAGTTCCTTTCTTTTTATATCTCTTTAAAACTTCGGGAATATCGTCAATATTAATTCCTTTTTTCTCGCAAATTTCTGGAATAAGATTGATTACAATATTCCAATTTACAAAATCTAAGTCAACATCGTGAGTAATTTGTTCAATCCTAATCTGTTCTATTCGATTATGGACCTTAATGGCTGTGTCTTCGTCATCATTATATCCTTCTTCAAGATAGACTTCCATTTGAGGAGTAGAGGGAAATCTCCTCGCATCAACAATTTCGATTAATCGTGGTAAACCTTGGGTTACAGAAAATTCTTCTACACCAGCGTAATGGAAGGTACGCAGTGTCATCTGAGTTCCGGGTTCTCCAATACTCTGTGCTGCTACAGTCCCTACAGGTTCACTAGCTTCTACAATCGCATTATTAAAATTAATATAGATTTTATTTAGAAGGTATTCCAATTGTTCTTCTTCCAATTCTTCGCCTTTAATTCTATTTCTTATTTTTTCAATTAAATCATTTGGAATACCATCGTTTTCCAATTCACCTAATCGTTCTTCAAACATTTTGGCAGTAACTTTTACCATTTTTAATACACCTTTAATTTTTAAAAATTATTTTCCTAACTTTTCTGCTTTCCATTCTAAAAAACCTTTAGTAACTTTTCCTCGCCAAACAGCATTCTTACCCGTTTCTTTTTCATATAACGATTGTAATTCTTCTTCACTGATTTCCTCAGTACTTTCCTTAACTGGTTTCTTTTCAGCAATTTTTTTCGCAGGAGCCTTTTTCTCTGGAGCTTTTTTAGCTGGTTGTTTAGGTTTAATTTTTATTTCTTCTTTTATTTCATTAACATCAAGAGCTTTTGCTTTAAGTAATAAAACCTCTAAATTTACAGCATCTCCATGATCCGTATGCATCGGATCAATTCCATCATCACCAAAGCTAAATTGTATGATGTTTTTATCAGAGTTTCTCACTGTTCCATCGTTTTCAATAACCATATCTTGCAACGCATTGACCAATCTCCTTTGCATATATCCACTTGTTGATGTCCTTACTGCTGTATCTACTAATCCTTCTCGCCCACCCATCGCGTGAAAAAAGAATTCTTCAGGATGTAGTCCATTTCTATACGAAGATGAGACAAACCCTCTTGCCCTTGGAGTTAAATCATTTATTTTAAAATGAGGTAAGGTTCTCAAACTGTATCCTCTATTAATTCTTTCTCCTCTTATAGCTTGTTGTCCTACGACTGCTGACATTTGACCAAGATTTAAAATGTTTCCACGGGCACCTGATTTAGTCATTATAACAGAATGAGCTTCGTCACCTATGTAGTGTGCTGCGGTTTCTTCTGCTTTTTTTCGAGCTTCTGCTAACACTTGTCTGATTCTTAGTTCTAATGT
>JBHLLE010000148.1:0-7743 GCA_048885945.1 Candidatus Hermodarchaeota archaeon
ATAAACTAAATTGATAGGAATCATTTTTTATTTTAATTGCTTAAAATCGAAGAATCGTAATCAATTTTGGATATTAAATAGTTATAGAATCAGTAATCCTATGACTTTTTTAAAGAAGTGAGTTGAAAATAATCTAAGTCTAAATCAATATAAGATTAGAAAGTTCAGAAAAATATATTAGTGAAAGGTGGATTTCTTGAATCATGAATGAGATGAAGAATAACACTACGATGTTATGGACTGGTGGGAAAGATTCTTCTTTAGCTCTTTATGAAGCAAAATTATTAGGATACAAAATTAAGAGTTTAACTACTTTTATTCCTAATGATGTAAAATTTCTAGCACATCCTATTGAATTTATGAAATACCAAGCAAAATGTTTAAATATTCCACACTTTACAGTTAAAATTATTGAACCATTTAAAGAAAGCTATGAAAAAGCAATCCAAACTTTAAAAGAGAAGCTAGGAATAAATGTATTGATAACGGGAGATATAGCAGAAATTAATGGCCATCCAAATTGGATAAAAGAATGTAGTGAATATTCTAATATTGATGTTTTTTCACCCCTTTGGGGGATTGATAGATATGAACTAATTCAAAAGTTCCTATCATATAAATTTAAAGCTATTTTTTCTTGTGTAAAGAAACCTTGGTTTACAGAAAAATGGCTAGGAACGATGCTTAATGAGGATTCTTTAGAGTTTTTGGTTAAACTACATATTGAAACCGGTCTTGATATTTGTGGGGAAAATGGAGAGTATCATACTTTAGTTTTAAACGGTCCAATATTTAATAAAAGTATTTTTATAAATAAATATAATAAGAATGTAAAAGATTCAATATTTTATATTGATTTAAAAAAAGTATCTTTAAAGAAAAAGAAAAATCTTAATTTATAGAAATAAAACTAAATTCTAATCGTTTTCAAAATTAAAATTATAGAATAGAACTATATATGGATCTAATAGAAGTTTGTAGAAATATTTATGTATTTAAAGATGCTGTCAATGTTTATGTAATAAAAAATGATAATAAAGCTATTCTGATTGATTTTGGATCGGGTAATATTTTAAATCATTTATCTAAAATTGGAATTGATAAAGTAGAATATGTTTTTCATACACATTATCATCGAGATCAGTGTTATGGTGATTTTAAGGCGATAGAGAATGGTATTAAAATTGCTGCTCCATATAAAGAGAGAAAGTTATTTACATCAGTAGAAGAGTACTGGAAAACAAGACCTTATTATAATAACTACTATTTCAAGCCGACTTTTTTTATTTCAACATACAACATTCCGTTAGATCTAACTTTTAAAAATGGAGATGTTTTTGATTGGAATCCTTATCAATTTAAAGTAATACGCACAGATGGCCATACATCAGAATCACTCTCTTATATCATAAAAAGCGATAATAAAATTTTAGCATTTACAGGAGATCTAGTACACTCAGGTGCAAAAGTAATTACATATTATGATTTGGAATATATTTATAATGATAATGGTGAAGGAGGAATTCAACGTTCATTTAAATCGTTCGAGAAATTATTAGAATTTTCGCCTGATATTCTATTTCCTTCACATGGAGAGATAATCGATAAACCTAAAAGAGACATTAAAATTTTAAAAAAAAAATTTGAACGAGCTAGGATCGCTTTTTGCTCAGAATATTCAGGACTCGATATTGACATTCCAGCATTACAAGAAAGAGCAATTAAGGCGATTGATATTCGGAAAGAATTTCCCCACATATTTCACAGAATAGATTGTCCTCCATTTTTAATAATCGGTAAGAATAAAAACTGCATTCTCATAGACTTCGCTGGAGATGATGAACATGGATATGAGTGGTCCGATTTCAATAAAATTTTAAAAGAAAACGATATTGAAATAATCGATTTTATTTTACCGACACACTATCACGATGATCATATTTCAGGAATCCCTCTTCTTCAGCAAAAATATGGTTTAAAAGTTTATGCTTTAGAAAATATGGTCGACATTTTGGAAAATCCTACTCATTACAGGCTTGCATGTTTAATCGATCAATCGATTAAAGTAGATGAAATCTTAAAGGATGGAGAAGTTTTTACTTGGGACGATTATCAATTCCAAATATTTCATTTTCCGGGTCAAACAGAATATCATATGGGATTATTTGGAAAAATTGATGGAAAATCAATTTTTTTTGCGGGAGATACTATTAGTGAAAGAACTTTGGTTGATCGCGATACCAACTTAAATGGCCTTAATTTTTGTAGGTTAGGCGAAAAAGTTGGATATATGAAATGCGCCGAAATTTTGTTAAAATGCAATCCAGATTATATCGCAATTAGTCATTATGGTATTATTAAAGTGAATAAAAAGTTATTAAAAAAATTCAAGCATTATGTTTCTGAATATAAACCTGCAATTACAGATATTGTGGCGCAAGAAGACCCTAATTTTGGTCTTGATCCAAATTGGATTAGTTTTAAACCAATTAGAATCATTACAAAACCAGGAAATCAATTTAAGACTAATCTATTAGTTCGAAATTATCTTAATAGAGAAATAAAAATAGAATTTGATCTTAATCTACCTAAAAACTGGAAAGCATTACCCTCTAATCAATCAATAAGAATAAAGCCAGCGACGTTTCAAAAAATCCCAATTTCAATCACTATACCAAAAAATGAAAATCCTAATGGTAGAACAGTTATTACTGCAAATATTAAATGGAATGGAAAAAATTTAGGTCCTTTTCCAGATTTGATAGTAGATCATGGTTTTGTTCCTTCAGAATCTTGGAACGCGTGGACTCCTAACGAAAAGTCAAATCTTATGTGGCGAATTCTAAACAATATTATTAAATCTAAAAGATTTTTTCGATGAATTGAATTTTATATTGGAGATTTGATCACTTTTTTAAATATAAATTTATTAAATCAAAAAACCAATAATAAAATCAATATTATTTTGTGGGATTAATATAAAATGAATGTTAAAAATAATGAAGAATTCAAGATAATTCGCCATTCCAAAGCAAATATAGCATCATATCGAGTTTTAAGTCTTCCTACTGAATTAATTCAAGGAGTACTTAATCTTTTAATATTCTTTTTTTACGAGGTTGAAATTGGTTTAAATTCATGGCTGGTGGGATTTGGAATTGCTATATATGCAATCTGGGATGCGTTCAATGACCCTCTCATAGGATACTTAACAGATAGACCATTTAAATTCACTAAAAAGTGGGGTAGAAGGTTTCCATTCATCATGATTGGATTTATACCAATGCTAATATGTTTTATTCTAATTTTCAGTCCTCCGGACGTAAACGCTCAACAATCTCCATGGACTATTTTTGGTTGGTTGGTATTAACTACATGTCTTTTTGATACCGCTGAATCATTATGGACCGTCAATTACTTATCTTTATTTCCGGATAAGTTTAGAGATAGATCAGAACGTAGAGTCTCTGCGGGATTTGAAGTGTACTTAGGTTTTATAGGAGTCATCTTTGCATTTATGCTCCCTCCCTTAATTGTTATATATGGAAACCTTAGTTCGTATGCATTTATGGCGTGGATATGCGTTATAATTTGTATTGTTAGCTGGATACTTACAATACCAGGTATAAAAGAAGATAAAGAGACTGTGGAGAATTACCTCACAACTTATGATGAAACGGAGAGAGACTCGTTTTTTAAAACATTAAAACAAATGTTTTCTCAAAATAATTTTATTGCATTTTTGGTGATCTACATATTATATCAAGCCCTAGTCCAGACAATGCTAGCTTCTTTCTTCTATTTTACTAAATATAACTTGAATGCTGAAGCTGACATGGTGGCTGTTATGTCTGCAATGTTATTAATTGGAGGGCTATTATCTGTTCCATTTTGGATGTTATATACAAATAGAACAAACGATCATCGTAAAACATTTCTAATTTCAGCAGTTTTAATGGCATGTTTCGCAATAGCTATGACCTTTATTTATGGATTAGTAGGAACGCTACTAATTATTTTTCTATTTGGTATATCTCTTGGTGGTTTTTGGGTAATGATAAGTCCTATGTATAGTGATGTTATTGACGAGTCTGTCACCATTACTGGCAAACGAAGAGAAGGATCCTACGGAGGAATTAGGAATTTCTTTCTAAATTTGGCGAGGGTAATTCAAGCAATGACACTAGCCATAGTTCACGAACTCACAGGATTTGTAGAAGGTTCAGACACACAGACATCTTTAGCATTAATTGGAATAAGATTGCATTTAGGATTAATTCCTGGAATATTTATAGCTGTTGGAGCAATAGTGTTCTGGAAATGTTGTGACCTTACCCCTGATAAAGCGATTCAAATTAAAGAACAACTAATTCAACTTAAACTTTAAAATAAGGTAGTCTAATAAAAATTTAATTTATTTATTTTATTTATTTAATATGAAATAATTAATTGGTTTCATTCTTGCTTATTATTGTAAATACCCAAAATTTTGCATTTTAAATTAATTTCTTTATACAATAGAAAGGATAATAAAAATGAGTAAAGACTTCAAATGGAAATTTCCCTATCCCTCAAAAAGAATGCCTATTTTAGCAAAAAATATTGTAGCAACATCTCAACCTTTAGCTTCTCAAGCGGGGCTTCAAATGATTTTAAAGGGGGGGAATGCAATCGATGCTATACTTGCAAGCGCAATTGCACTAACAGTCGTAGAACCTACTAATAATGGGATAGGTAGTGATGCTTTTGCTATATTATGGGACGGAAAAAAGCTAGTTGGTTTAAATGCTTCTGGTAAATCTCCTGCTGCCTGGACTCCAGAATATTTTGCAAAATATAATAAAATGCCACAATTTGGATGGGATGCGACAACAGTACCGGGGGCAGTATCTGCATGGGTTGAATTATCTAAAAAGTATGGTCAGCTTTCTTTCAAAGAATTATTTGAACCCGCTATTAAATATGCTCGAGATGGTTTTTTAGTATCTCCTATAACTGCTGAATTGTGGAATCCTCTTTCAAGAATATACAAAAAATTTCCTGAATTTTGTAACGCATTTCTCCGAAATGGCAAAGCACCTAAACCGGGAGATTTGTTTAAGTTTCCCGCACAAGCTCGAACCTTAAAAATTATCGCTGATACTGAAGGACAAGATTTTTATCATGGAGAATTAGCCAAAAAAATAGTTAATCACGCAAAAAACACTGGAGGTCTAATGATCTTAGAAGATCTTGAAAATCATCGTCTTATGTGGGTTAATCCTATTAAAATTAAATATAAAGATGTTGAATTGCATGAAATCCCTCCTAATGGACAGGGTTTAGCTGCATTAATCATGTTAGGCATTTTAAAGAATTTTGATATTAGTTCATATAATCCCGATTCAGTCGAGTCTATACATACTCAGCTTGAGGCTATGAAATTAGCCCTAGCGGATGCTCATCGCTATATTTCTGATCTATCAACTTTAGAATTTGATCCAAAATCCTTTCTTGAATCAGAATATCTTAAGAAAAGAGCAAACCTTATAGATTTAAAAAAGGCTCAGAACTTTAACCATGGAGTTCCAAAACGTAGTGATACCGTCTATTTGACAACAGCAGACGATAATGGTATGATGGTTTCCTTCATTCAATCGAATTATTTTGGTTTTGGTTCAGGGATCGTTATTCCAGATACAGGTATAAGTCTTCAAAATAGAGGTGCTTGCTTTACTTTAGAAGAAAACCATCCTAATCAAGTTGGTCCAAATAAACGACCTTACCACACTATTATTCCCGCATTTGTAACCAGAAATAATGAACCATTAATGAGTTTTGGAGTTATGGGGGGAGCCTTTCAACCTATGGGACATGTCCAGATGATGGTCAGAATATTTGAATACCAGCAAAATCCACAAACCGCAATAGATGCTCCACGTTGGCAGATTAAAGATGGACTAAATGTTAGTGTAGAACCTGGATTTAACGAACATACCGTAGAAGGACTTAAAACACTAGGGCATAATGTCTCTAAAAGTCATTTTGTTGAATTTGGTGGTGCGCAATTAGTTTATAGACTCGAAAGTGGATACTTTGCCGCCTCAGAACCTAGAAAAGATGGACAAGCAGTTGGTTTTTAATTTTCATAATATAGGATTGTAATATACTTTTAATCTTTATATCAAAAGAATTTAATTTTCCCCCAAATAATTCTTATTTTCTAAAGATTATATCTTGTTAATTTTAATTGTATTTTAATTGGATATTCAAAAGAGAATAAAAAAAAAAATATCTTATTATTTATGTAAACTAAAGTTATTATTGATTATTTATAATTAATAAATTAAGAGGGAATTTAATGGATGGAAATATAAAAAGTATTTCTGAGAGTGAATATTCAAATAAAAAGGCAGCAGCTTACAGCTTTGGACAAATTCCATGTATTGTATCATACCAAGGTTTTACATTTTTAGTATTTACCTTTTATTTTGCTGTGGTTGGACTTAATGTTATTTTAATTTCTCTAGGATTCTTAATTTGGTCTATTTGGAATAGTATAAACGATCCTGTTTTAGGTACTTTATCGGATAGAACTCACACCAAATGGGGTCGCCGGCTTCCATGGATTATGTTTTCTTTAATTCCTATAGCAATAATAATGTTACTTTTATTTACACCCCCTATAACATTCAACAATACAGATCAAACTTCTAATTTTATATATTTCATCACGATAATCATCATCTTTGAACTTTTTTTTACTATGTACGATATTAATTTAATTGCAATATTTCCTGAAATTTTCGTTTCACTTGAAGAAAGAACAAAAGCTAACAATATTAGACAAACATTTGGTATTGTTGGATTAATTATTGCTTTTATTCTGCCAACATTATTTATTCCAGATTTAACTAATAGAAAGTATTTAGCAGAATATCAGCTTTATGGAATCGTAGTTGCTATAATTATAATTTTATGTGGTCTCTTTTTTTTAAAATTTACTCCTAAAGAAAAGGCTGAATTCCAAAATGAATACTAAAATGCACCCTCCTTTAGTAATTCCATTAAATTATGTGTTAAAAATAAGAGTTTTATGAGGTATATCCCCGCAGAAATTGCAAATTGGTTTGTGTATGGGATGTTACCTACTATAGTTCCATTATACGGTAAATTCGTGCTTGGTATTGGAGAAGGGGAAACAATATTTTTAGCCTTGCTTTTAGGATTAACGTTTATATCAGCAGCAATTTTTATGAATTTATTATGGAAGCCTATTGTTCAAAAGATTGGTCTCCGGAAAACTTGGTTAATTTCGATGTCGATATGGATTTTAACGTTAATACCATTAATGTTTATTCAGGATGTAATGTCTGGATTAATTGTATTTTTTATTATAGGTATTGGATTATCCGGATCTATATATATCATTGATTTAATTATTGCTGATATTATTGACGAAGATGAGGTAAACACTGGAACTCGCAGAGAAGCAAGTTATTACGGAGTTAACATCTTTTTTCAAAGATTAGCAACTATCTTTGTGTTCTTAACTATTAGTTTAGTATTTACTAATGTTGGTTGGACGATATATGAACCAGAAAATATTACAGCAGAAATTATTTTCGGATTGAGAGCATTGATGTGTATTTTTCCTGCTATTGCCTTAGGAATTGCTTTAATCGCAATTTATAGATATCCCTTAGATGGAGAACGATTAAAAATTATCAAAGAGAATCTTAATAAAATTCATGAGGAAAAGAA
>JBHLLE010000149.1:0-7741 GCA_048885945.1 Candidatus Hermodarchaeota archaeon
AAGCTTAGGGAAGTTCAGAAAAAAATTGCTGGTTTATATCAAAATCAATCAATAACGACGAAATTGTAGCTACATCATTACTAGAAAAAGTAAATGAATTTTCAGTTTATGGAAGTAAAACGGCTATTTTAAAAAAATATCGAGGATTAGGAATAGCTCAAATTATGGAGACTAAAGGTGCATTAATCTATTTTTCACTTCCAAAAAATAAAGATATTTTAAGAATTAATACTGATGCTAGAGCTGTAAATATTAAATCCCAACAATTAGCTAAAAATATTGGAATGATTGGTTATGGATTTATACCCAATTATAATAATTATTCTGATAAAAGAAGTTATAACCCATCAATAGATATGCCTTTTTCAACTGGTCGAATCGAATCAGTTATCATGTATTGTAAACCATTAAAAAATTTTTGGAAGAAGAGACAAAAAAATATTTTTCTTTTAAATAATGGAGACATTTTCTATTTTTATGAATACATTAAAAGAACAAATAGAATGATGAAAAAAGATATTATTACTAAAATGAACGAATCGTTTGAATCTTTTGAGAATTATAAAATTAAAAATGATTTTTACAAATCAGTTTTATTAATTGAAGGTTGTTTACAAGAAAAAACTCTGATTAAACTCTTAAAGAAATATTCGAAATGGAACGTTATAGAATGGAGAATTCCGGCATCAATAAAGGGTTTAGACTCTCAAAGAATTGGATTGAAACATGGATTTAAAATCGTTGGTTATGATCCTGGTTCTTATCTAGAAGATGAACATCTAGAAGATACATTAATTTATTGTTATTTTCCAAATGGTATTAACAACAGTCAGTTTAAATTTTTAAATATTTTTGACGATTACAAAGAAATGGTCAATAAAGTAATCAAATCTGTCGAAGATTTTAAAAATAATTAATTTGTTTTAAAAATAAGAAATCTTGGTTATTTTACTCGCTTATATTTAAGTAAATTGTAAAAAATAATCGAACCTATTATCTTTCATTTAATTCAAAAATAATTATACTTTATTAGATCAAATTTTCAATTCTCCTCTTTTTCATGTGAAATTAGGAATATTTATATATATTTTTTTCTCTATTATCAAACATCAGTTTTATATTTAAATAAGAAATCTTAAATTCTTATTAAAAAAAATCAATAAAGGAAATAAATTAGCAAATATAGTTAGGGGATTTTTATCGAATTTGAAAGCATAATTATTATTGGTATAATTGTTGGAATAATTGCTTATACTTTATTGTATTTAGGTAAAGTTATACAAAAATACGCAATCGAGAATATTAAAGAAAAAAAGAGTATTAAAAATATTCATTCAGGAACATGGATTTTCGGAACATTTCTCACAGCTCTTTTTTTAGTAATTCATTGGATTGCATTATTAATAGCTCCCATCAATATAATAGCACCATTAGAAGGTATAGGATTAATATTTTTTCTAATTTTTTCTCATATTCTATTAAAAGAAAAATTAATTAAAATAGAATTTTTTGGAATTATTTTAGTAATAATAGGAACATTTTGCGTAACTTTTTTTAATCCTAATCTATCTACAATTCAAAAAGCTGATTATAACTTCAATTCTTTTATTATTTTAACAATATTTATATTAGCAATTGAATTTGTTCTTATTTTTATTCTTACCCTAAAAAAACCTAAATTTGTTGGTTTATTATTAAGTATAACGGCGGGTACATTTATGGCTTTAGAAACGGTGACTAAACGCATAACAGTTATTCCAGATATCACAATAACTATAATATTTAGCATTTTAACTATTGTTTTTGGTATATTATCTTTATTCTTTACTCAATTAGCTTTTGCTAAAACAAAGGCTAATATAGTTATTCCGAGCTTTACATCTACCAGTATATCTTTAGCAATAATAATTGGAATTATAGTCTTAAACGAATCCATAATTTTAATTCAAATTATAGGGATTTTTCTAATAATAACAGGAGTTATCTTTTTAACAGCTTTTAGAAAGGAAAATTAATTTAATTATTTTTTCAAAACTTAAATTGTAAAACATTTACAAATTCGAAAGAAAAAAATAGATTAATCCGTTTTTTTTAAGAACTCATAAGCAAAAAGAGAATAAACTTTAATCGCTATAAGAAAATCTTCAATGCTAATATTCTCATCAATTGTGTGTGATTTTGAAGCATTTCCAGGTCCAAATAAGATAGTTTGTTCGCAATAACCGCTATTTCGAAAGTATTTAGCGTCCGAACTAGCAGGAAATAAAAAATAAATTGATTTTTTAGGATAACATTCATCACATATTTTTTTAAATTCCTTTAATACTTCAGAATCTTTCCAATTTCTCCAATATGAACCATTTGATTGACTCATAATTTCTAAATGGACATAAACATCATTAGGTTCTGAATCTGGATTATCAATTACTTTATATCCAGTATTATTTATTAATTTTTTAAAACCATTTATTATATCCTCAATAGATTGTCCTGGTAGAGTTCTAATATCTATAATTGCTTCACATTCATCAGGTACTACATTATCTTTTATACCACTATTAATCATGTTTAAGCTTACAGTAAATTGAGTAAGAGCAGTTATAGAATCTTTTAAAATTGGATTTTCTTTATAAATTCTTTCAAAAATTTCGTTATTTGGAAAAGCAGGTCTTACTAGATTTTTTATTTCACTAATGGACATTGGAGGTTGAATTTTTGGAATAAATTCCTCTAATTTATTTAAATTGTGAATAATTTCACTCATCATGTAAATTGCATTTTCACCAGCGAAAGGAATGGAAGAATGAGATGAAATCCCCTTTGTTGTTAATTTTAAAATAATACGACCTTTATCACCTAAAATTATTAATTGAGGTAGAGGTTCTATTCCTGTTGGTTCACCGACAATTGAAAAATCGCATTTAATTGATTGCAATTTATTTTCTAAACACCATCCTGCACCGTATTTTCCACCAGTTTCCTCGTCAGCTACTGCGTTAAAAATTAAATTTCCGGCTAATTCAAACTTTAATTTCTTCAATATCTTTAAAGCAATTGCCATCGCTGCCAATCCTGATTTCATATCGACTGTCCCTCTTCCATAAATATACTTCTTTCTTTTAATAGTTGCTGAAAGAGGAGGATATTTCCATTCATTTATGTTTCCTGGAGGTACTATGTCCATATGTCCATTATAAAGAAGATTTTTTCCTTCGAAATTATCGTTTAAATACGCTATTAGATTAGCGCGATTATCATCAAACGGGAACAACTCAGTTTTAATTCCAATATCTTTTAGATATTTCTCAATTTTAACTGCTACATCTTTTTCATTACCTGGAGGATTATACGAATTAATTTTGATTAGATCTCTAAAAAATTCAATATATTCCTCTGTATTTTGATCAATTTCTTCAAGAATTAATTGTTCACTCAAATAATATCCCTATTCTTCTTATTTTACAATTTTCTAAATAAATCTAAAGAACTTTCATTTTTATAATAGTCTACCTAATTTTAAAATTATGCTAAAATGTAAAACTAATTTATATGTATACTGCTAAAAAGAAAATTTTAATAGATTAGATTATTTTATAATTAAATCATTATTGGTTTAATACGGTAGTTTGATTGTTTAGAAATAGAAAAAAGATTAGAAGCATTTTTCTGGTAAGTATTTTAGTTACCTTAATTTTAATTTCTAATCTTTCTCAATCCTCAATTAATATTAATGCGTTAAACCCAAATAATGAAAATTCGTTTAATGATGATAAAAATTATGAAAATCTGCCTAGTGCTGCTGCTTACGAATATACCGATGATATAATTGGAGTGGGAGCAGACCAAGATGTTAGGGCGTATCTGAACAGAATAGATAGATTAACAGGGATTTCCGATGGATCAATTGAGATTGGAATCACAGATCCTAATACTTATCTAAGTTCTGGTGAATACATATTAGAATTCCAAGATTACATAACTGCGAATTATACTGTCGAGGACGACAGTGCATTGGAGCCCGCTGGTGGAACTTACTATAGAGAATATAACTTTAGAAATGAGCCTTACACCTATATAGATGTACATTCAGGAACTATAGAATCACCTGATGATGACTTTGGAGATCTCATTGATACTTCATATAATACTTACATGAATATCAGTACAGATGATGGCACTACAGATCCCATTAATTTTACAATATGCGCAGACTATACAGATATGCAATCGGGAGGAGACACCTTTAATAAAGAGGATATTATTGGATTTGTTTCGATTTTAAATTATACTTTAAGCCAAAACTATGGGACATATCTTACCGTTCAGATGAGAGATTTTGAAGACGCAGAATGGGATACAATAGTGAATAATGCTAATGGTTCTCTCAATGAAGATTTTTATAATTTAATAATAAATGAAAATATAAGATACGTCAACGACTCTGATTGTACTCTTATAAGATTTATATTAAATCGTTTAGATAACGAACCATTTTACGTGTATTTACGTACCTTTCAATTAGACGCTATTGTCGTCGCAGAATTACCTATCTCAAACGATAATTGGCTAGCGTTAGAATTCGATTTAAGAGGAGAGAGCTCAGACATAAATGGATTTTATGTTTGGATTAGAGCTTTAGATTTAAGTATCGCAAAGTATGCAGTACTTAATATTACTATTTATAAAGCAAATGGTTCTATGTATGTAGATAAAGATACTACAGAAGGGAAAACGAATCTTAAAGATGATGAGACAACAACGAGAATTGCTCCTGATTTATCACAGCCTGTTTATACTGAAAACATTAGTGGTTATGTTAATGATGATTGGCAATATTTTGATATACCAGATCAAGTAGGTCAAAGTCGCGGAAATTATTTTATTATGATTAAATCAAATACAACAACAAGTCAAAATGTGTATAGTTTAGTTTGTCTTACTAGTAATATTTATGGTGATGGTAATGATAAAATAGATCATCAAATAAAAGTTTCTATAGATAATGGAAATACTTGGAATCTTGATACAATATCCTATGATGCGTACTTAGACGCACATAAATTCCAGTTAAATGTAACTCGAAACTATATTCCAGCTGATTTTGAAGTTGATGGCGAGAGGACGCTAAGATTTGACAACGAAGAGTTGATAGAAGATTACAAAAAAGTATTAGGAAACGAGCCGCATCAAGAATGGGGGTTAGGTCTTTGGAATAATAGCTTTGTAAATCCTATAGCAAGTTCTAGTAGTCAATTTCAAATTATTCTAGATTGGGATCCAACCAATATTGCCAGCTTTACTTTTGATTTAAATTATTCCGCATATTGCTATAGCCTTGAACCGGAAACAGATATAGATACCGAGTATAGGGCTAATTATAATAGTGATACTGTTAGATGGACTTTTAATTATAGTTTTGATCCCTCAGGTTATGATTCTAATTGGGACTTCACGGAGTTTCATTTCGTATACCCACAATATTTTTCAGTACTTAATCTTACTCATCCTGATGGTTCTGAAATTTTACCTTTAACTGGAGGTGAAGAAGTTGATGATTATAAATCGCTTTATAGTAAAACAGTAGTTTCTGAAGAAGACCTTACCGTTACATCGGGAATATATTCGCTTAACCTAACTAGTCCAAATGCCATTGATCAAAATGATATATATAGTTATATTAATTATGAGGGAATCCTTTGGGAATCACAAGGTTTCATGTACGGAGACAACATTTCAATTAGTCTTGATGTCAATACATATTATGGTTTTTATCTTACGGGCGGTACAGCCAACGTTTCCTTTTATTATCCAGACGACACGTTAATAGTTTTTAAAGACAATTCTAATGGTGTATTATCAAAAGACAGAAATACTCTATCGTATGATTTTAATAACGAAACAATTTTTGACGTTACTCCCGCTTCTGCCACACAATTAGGGACCTATAACATGGGATATTTTTGGAGTAATGGTTCTATTGTTGGAGCCAATAGAATACCTATTTATATAGACACGTATCAAATTAACATTACTAGTGTAGAATATGATCATAAATTAAAAAAAAATTTATTATTTGGAGAAACAGATAATGCTCCTATTAACGATTATTCTTTACTAATTGCTTCAATAAACGAGACTACTCTTCCTGCCGATTTTTATTCCGTGAATAATTCATTATCTCGTGATGAGGCTACGTATACATATACCCTAGATTATAATCCTAAACATCCATTAAATGTATATTTACAAAATTTTATGCAAACTGAAACTATTTTAAATCCAGAAGAACAAATCAATTTTAAGTTAACAATTCAAAATTTAGATAATGATTTTGATTTAGATGTTAGGGTTAAAGTAGCTCTTGTATGTTATCAGAACGACGAATGGATAATTAACGATACAACTTCTGTAACAAAAAATTTAAGTAAGAATGGGCAATCTGGGGATACTCAAGAATATTCACTTGATGTTACAATGCCTGCTTTAGAAAGTAATAATATTTGGAAAGGAAAAAACGCTCCAATTAGACAAGGAGGAGCAAAAACGCTAGTTTCAATATATATTAAACATCCTTATAATAGCAAGTATAATTTAGCTGGTACTTATGTAAGTAATATTACATCTTTAACTACTTACAATAAAAGTAGCGAATTTGATGGGTATATATTAGCCTTAAAAGACGTAGCTTCGGCAAAACCGGTCATTACAGAATTTGAAAGGGACGAATGCATTTATCTTCCAGATTTCTCTAATTTTTACGCGAATGTGATTGATGTAAATTATTTAAGTACCTATATGCATATTAATTTTACTAAAGGTCTAAGATTAGCGGGTAAATTCACTAATATAAAAATAACTCCTGAAAACCCTATTGAAGGGAAAACCTTTAAAGTTAGCACATTATTATCAACTGAATTTGACGATCAAATTTCAAATAAACGAGTTACAGTTGAATATTATGACGGAGATTCTTGGATAAATGTTACTTCTGGTATTACTAATATTAATGGTTCTATCATATTTACTTTAAGCTCTGGATCTACTTTCTACGATTTTGAGAATAGTAAATTATTTCGTTTAGTTTACGCGGGAGACTCAGAGTATTTAAATGCTACTCAACAATTTTCTGTTGAAATTAATATTCAAACAAATAAAATTAGTTTATCTTCCGAAGAAGATGAAGAAATGTTATATATGTATAGAAATACTGATAAACTAATTGAAATAACAATTAAAAATACGGGAACTTCTATCTTAAAAATAATTGATATTGATGTAGAAATTGATGAAAATCTAAAGAATGAGGTAGTTAAAGAAGATAGCGCACTTCTAGATTACTTTACTGCCGGAGAATCTACAACTATAGTTATTAAAATAAAAGGTAGCGATATAGATGCAGACGAAATAAGATTTAGAGTTGAAATCACCGCACAAAATCTTATATCTGGTGAAATAATAATTGAACGAGAAACTATAAGGCTAGATGTTATTGATAAACCATTATTCGATTACTTATTTGAATATTTTATTTACGAATCTAACGGTAACTTAACCGATAGTGGAATTAACCTTTTAAGCTTAGTTATACTCGCTTTAATTTTACTTACTTGGTTAGTGGCATATAGCTATAGAAAAAAGGCAAAAAAGAGAATTGAGATTCCAATCAAAAAAGTTAAGGAGGAAGAACGTCCAAGAAAAGGTCGATATGTTAAAGTAGCAGAATTGAAAGCTGAAAGCAAGG
>JBHLLE010000150.1:0-7706 GCA_048885945.1 Candidatus Hermodarchaeota archaeon
TGTATTTGGTATTTTTAAATTCCCGCTTGAAATTACCAACGAATATATAGCGTTCTTTAGCTAAATTATCCTTAGAGTTCTCTTCTAACGCAACGTTCTGGAAAAACGAGAGTTCAGATATAGTGAATTTAGTTCCTTCTATTATTGCCCCGTAAAAAATAGGTAAGGTTTTCATGTAAAATTCAGGTAGGTCATCGTCAGTCTCGTCATACTGAAGCCTATTTGTTCTATAGAACATAGTAATTGTATATTCCCATTTTATAGGTAAGGAATGGATATTTCTCAAAAATAACGAGATATCGCCGTCTTGGTCGCAGTTATCTAGGAAGCGAGAGCCTTGAATCATTCCAAATTCCTTTCCGTCATTCTCAACTAATTTTGTGAAATCTTTTAATACTTTAGTGGCGTAATTTATTTCTTTTCGTGAGGGATAATTTTTATATCCATAGTCAAGAATTTTTACTAATTCTTTGTTATGAATCAATTCTGTAATCTCTTTTGGAGGTTCTGCGTCAATAGAAAAGGATTTAACGAATGGGCTTGACATTATACCTTCGCTTTTAAGCCATTGACTAATATTTAGGTATATCCCTGAAAATTCATGGGTATTATCAATGTGAGCAAAAAACTCCGAATTTCCGCCAATTACGAAATAGAGGTTAATTTCGTGGTCAATAGCTTTCTTATACAATTCCATGTATTCAGCGTTTCCTACATCATTTTCTCTTATGGTGGGCATAAATCCTATATTGTATTTTTTACACATCTCTAAGTTGTTTGTATCGTTAGGTAATTGACTCGAACTAGTCCAAAATATAAGTTCTGGTTCTGTTGTAGGTTTGATTTCAATAGTGCGCGTTGATAAGGAGATCAACGATAAAGCTCCATTAAAAGAAGAAAAGAAAAGGTAAATTATAGCAAGATTTTTTAATTTTATGCTAGTTCCAATTCTTTTTTGATTTCTAGCAATAAGTACAATCTTTATGACGTAATAAATTAATGCGATGTTGAGTAAAATTTTCAGAGTTGTTAACGATTTAAACTTAATGGACACCAAGATATAAAGAATTAACGATAATATAATCATTAAAATTGAGTTAATAATCTTTAAAAGTCTTAAGATTGTAGAATTATTTGATTTAAGGGTATTATATACAAGAAAAATGTAATTACTTATTATTGATAGCTGTAAAATCCAAATTTCGTAAAAAATAAAGTTAGTCATACAATTTAAGAAGAAAAGCGCAATTTCAAGAATTAAGCACAAAACAGTCGCACTTGCTAAACGATAAGCTATAGATATTGCTCTGAACGCTCTCGAATGTTTGATAAACAATTCTCTTAAATACAATTTTCTTGAAATAAAGAGAGAATTTGACGCAAACTCTTGTTTTTTAATCAAATCAGAATTTTGCTCTATTACAAGCTTTTCAGTTTCCAAATCGTTCTTGCCTCACGAAAATATGATTGAGATGATCTTGTATAATTTGTGAGAAACTAAATTTAAGAGAAAAATATAGACTCCTATTATTAACAAATTATATCCCAATTTTACGATAAAACTATATCTCTTTTTGTCTAAAAGGAATAATACAATTCCCAAGCTTAAAAGAAACGCACCTATATAGATGCAAGGAATTATCAGAAGAGTACCGAAGAAAAATAAATATATAGATATAGCAGATCCTAATAGAACCCAGAAAATGTCAGCCTTTTTTAAATAAAATTTATTTAAGAAAGATTCTATTAGTGGTTTAACTTCAATCTCTTTTTGATGGGGTAAATCAGATCCAACATTGATGTTAATTACTTGCTGAGAAATGGATTGGGGGAGTTTTAAGCTATTATTTGTGATATTACCTCCTAATTCGCCTATTTCGTCTCTCTCTTCGAAGAATAATTGGGAAAATCCTTTATCCTCAGGAAAATATTGAATTGTCTTTTTTTCTAGAAGATAAATTTTAAATTTTTTATTCAAAATCGTAATTAATTCGCCTTTATCGTGATTTTTTTTAATTATTTTTACTTTTCTGAACTATTTAAAGAAAAATTATTCAAAAGAGGACGAGGATTTTTCCTTTATATATTGTTTAGTTTAATTCCTTGAATTTTTTCTTTAAAAATCCTCAGACTAAATTTTGTTTAACTTTAAATTAATGTTTTTAAAAAAATAAGTAGGAAATCGTTTGCGTAATATATTATGATTAAAGATAAACAGAAAGACGAGAATTATTGTAAAAATTGTGGTGCTCCGCTCCCTTCGATAGAAATTAACGCAAGAAAAACAAATAAGCCAATTATTTGCGAATGTTGTGGATTTATGCTATTCACAGACGATCTTACAAATAATTGTAACGATTCTGAAGAATTTATTCCTCATCAAGCAAGAATATTCATTTTTAGGCGTATCTACGAATTATTAGACTGCAACGAGTGTAAAGAGAAGGTAATTAACGGTAAAAAAACGTTAAAGGATTCTGAACTCGCTAATTTTACCGATTTTTTACTAAAATCCTTGTTAAAACTAAAGATTTCAGACGATTTACGCGATAGAATAATACTCAGTAAGGATAGACTTCAAGAGTGGATTCAATTCGTATATGGACTAATGGCAAGAATGGACAAAAATTTTAATTTCAAATTTAAATATAGACAAGATATAATTGAAGATTTAAAGACGCATTACGGATTTCCATTTAAACATCAAAATTTGGATGAAAATACTCGCGATTTGATATTGTATTTTTCTAGGGTGATTTATGATATTACTAAAACTTCAAATTTTATTTCTAAATCAAGTCGCAGGAATTCAAACTTAATTGATGCTATTTTCTCAGAGATCGTTAATAAAGATATAAAGATAGAATGGGTTAATAAATTTGGTTCGAAGATATCAAAAAGTGTAAAAAAGAGATATTACCAATTACTCTTTGACTTAAAATGTAATCAGATATACCAAGAGAGTTTTATTGATTTTCTTAAGAGTATTTTAGATCTTATTTTGACATTAAAAGAGCCAAATAAAAGTTTTCCATCTCTGCAAGGAATTGAGAAAGAAATTGTTTACGACCTTTTAAATCGATGTTTATTTGAGAAGGATAATAGATTTAACTCAGAATTTAAAGGAAATTTCATAATTTTTCTTTCTTACATTATCAGTTCTTTAATGAAGAAAAGATTTATTAAAAAGAATTTAACAGAAGATCAATTACAATTAGGAAAGAAAGAAATTGATTTAGTTGTAAATCAAGTCTTTAACGATTTATTAAGCTACAAAAAATTAAAGCTAGAAGATTTTGTTTCTATTGACAAGAATAAGCTTGAGAAATTTAATTCAACATTTTTAAAACTTCACGAAGAGTTGATTTCAGACAAGATATACGCTCTAACATTTAAAAAATATCTTTATTGGTTGAGTAGTCAAGTATTCCAAATCATTTCAAATAAATCTAAGTTGTTTAATCTCACTAAGTTTGAACAACAAATGGTTCAAAGTTGGAGAATAATGGATAATAGAATAAATATCAATAAAGAAAATCCAAATCAATCTCTTCATGTAGATATTAGGGAAAAAAATGTAAATCTCATTAGTAATAAAACAGAAATGTATCAAGTGGAGCGCATACAAAGACCGTATTCCCCAACTATTGCCAAAATTGGAATGCTCTCTAACAAATTGAAAGAACGAGTAGTTTTTATTGGAAGGCAATTATTTTTTCTCGTGGAGGGAAACAAAGACGGTAAATATGTGGATTTAGCTCAAAGATATCCTGATTTAGCCCAAGAGATTTATATATATATGGCAAATCACTTGAAACCTAAACTATCTCCAAAATTACTGCGCGAACTAGAGCGCAAATTATTCCACGACCACACGATTAATGTTTCAAAGGAATTAAAATATAAGTTAAGGAAGTTTGAAAGTAATACGCATTTATACCATTTTCTAAAATTCGAGAAAGTATATACAGATTTGAGCACATTTTATAGCCAATTACCCTTACAAGTCTTAAAATATGTGTCAGAAATGTGGAAAGCATATCGTGAGGGAATAAAAGAATGGTTTAAAGACCCTTCTAAGTTTAGAGGAAAGCCAAACATCCCACATTATAACAAAAAGACAGGAATGTTTATGTTTGGAATTTCTGGAAAACATATAACCTCTATGAAATATGCTAAAGGAATTGTCGAGAATTATTACAACTCCAAAAGAACTAATATTGTAAAAAATAAAAAAGGAAAAAATATAAAGTCCTATCCCACCGCAGAATTAAGACTCCCCCCTAAATTTATGAAAGCTTTTGAAATAACGAAAGAACCATTCTCCCCCATCCGCACTACTATTGACATTGAAAAAATTGTTGAAGTTAGATTTCTTCCAAAAGTTTTCTACTATGTTATTGAAATCCGTTATACTAAAGACATTGAGATTAATCCTAAGTTAGATCCTAATAGAGCGCTTTCCATTGATATTGGAGTTAATATACTTACCGCATTAACTACGAATTTTGGAACTCCCCCTATGCTCATTAGCGGTAAGAAAGTAAAATCCATCAACCAATGGATGAACAAAAAAATAGCCAAATTGAGAAAAATTCAAACTCAGGGAATAACAATGCAAAAAGGAAAATACATCCCCGAAACTATCGAAATGAAAAGGATTCGCAGAAAACGGAATAATATAGTTGAGAATTACTTTCATAAGGTTTCTCGTTATATTGTTAATTTTTCCCAATTCCATCAGATTCAAAATATGGCAATTGGATATAATAGCGGTTGGAAGCAGAACGCTAAATTCGGAAATAAGAACACTCAAAATTTCAACTTCATACCATACCATAAGTTAATTAAAATGATCGAATACAAAGCTCAGCTCGTTGGGATCAAAGTAAAAAGAGTAAGAGAAGACCATACTTCTAAATGTTCTGCTCTGGATTTTGAATCAATAGAGCATCACAACACTTATTTAGGTAAGAGAGGAGTCCCTATTAAAGGAAAAAATGAAGAGAAAAACATTCTTAAAGGAGAACCACAATATAAATGGTATCAAGCAAGAGGGTTATTTCGCTCTGCGAAAGGATACATCATTCACTCTGATGTAAATGGATCGTTTAACATAGGTAGAGTTGCATTTCCAGATCTATTCAATAAAAACAACTTATTGATTAGTCATATGCGATTAAATCCTATTAGCGTAAAAGTTTAAATTTAAATAAATTAATAAAAAAGTAGCCAATCCCGAAAGGGTGCGGTTCTTGATGAGGAATTATCAAGACACAGAAATGCGTAGATATGGATGTACACCATTTAAAAGTATTTATTATTACTTTAAAATTATTAAATTTATTCTTTATAAATATATTAAATGGTTGGTTTTTAAAGAATGAATTCTTAATAATTATATTAAATGTATTCTTAATAATTATATTAAATGGATTCTTTAAAGGTAAAAATACGAGATGTCAAGAAATAATTCACCACCAAAATCAAAAAATCCGTTACACATTCTTCAAGCGGCTCAGAAGTCTAAAATTTTATTAAGATTAAAAGATGGTACGGAATACAGAGGAATGCTAAAAGAAATTGATGCCTATATGAATATGATTTTGGAAGATGCAACAGAAATCATGGACGGGTCTCCTGTAGCAAAATATAATGAGATTTTCATCAGAGGCAATAATTTACTATTTGTTAAACCCGATGCTTCAGAAATTTTTTAAAATCGGATTTTATTACACAAAAATTTGATGTTTGGAATTTATCAATTACCAATCCTATTCAGATTTGAAAATTTCTTTCTAATAGGAATTAAAAAATAAAAGAAAATTAAAATAAGTTTTTTATCGTTCTTTTTCCAACAACAATCTCTATCTTTCAAAATGATTTTTCAAAACTATTTTTTAGAAATAACACTTGCTATTTTTAAAAATCCTTACTTTAAGTTAATAAAGACTTTATTTTTATTTGAGAAAGGAGTAATATTTAATTTTCTTCTAAAATAAAGAATTAGTAGATTTATGAATATATCTATAGTTGGTTATGGTACCTTTATTACCCATAGACATTGGAAGAATAAATCTAATGTGGAGATCTGTACTGTTATAAATTATGTCAGAATATTTCCAAAGGGAAATTGGTTCCCTTACGTTTTGCCTCTAAAAGGCGCTTCTTTTAAAGCCTTAAAATTTGACGTGAATGAGCAAGAATTAGAAGCCTTGGACCAATATGAAGGAGTATATGCTGGTTTATACAGACGGGTCCAAACTGAAGTTTTTTTGAACGAAAATAGAAAAAGAAAGGCTTTTATTTATGTTCCAACAGAAAACACAATAAAAACTCAGAATCTAAGTATTGAAATTGATAGAAATGATAGATGGAAAGAAGAAATGTACAAATACCCTGAATTAAGAGAAAAGTTTCCCGAATTATTTTTAATTTAAAGGAAGATTTTTTGCGATTACATTCCCATTTCTTATTATTGCGTAGCTTGCAGGGTTAGGAGTGAAATCTCCTCGATAGTTTGCCGAAGAGAAAATAGATAACAGACTATTATTAAAAAACCAAACATATCCTTCGGGAAAACATTCGTGAGCCCTAATGAGATATTTTAATTCATATTCATTCATAAAATTTTTAAAAACATCTTTTCCAAAAAAATATATTCCTGATCCTCTAAAACTATTCGAAAATCCTACTAAACCTTCTTTTGGATCGTTCCACATAATCTGGAAGAGACCGTTTGCTAAGGTTGTTATTTTTGATTCGTTAAGATCAGTCGGTTTTAATCCCTTCATTTTTTTAAAGATTTTAATATCTTGAGGAATTCCTCCGTGTAAACACAATATTTTCATATTTATTATAGCGCAAAAAGGAAGTACATCGTAAACTTTTAATATTTCTTTAAAAGATTCGTAATCGTTAAATCTCTGAGCAAATTCGTAAAAAAATCCATAAGCCTTATTCATTTCTATAGTCTCGTGATTTCCCCTTAAGATATAATATCTCTCAGGTTCGAGTATCTTTAACGCTAAAATGTATACCAAGCACTCTACTTGACTGGGACCTCTATCCACTATATCTCCTAAAAAAATAACTAACTTAGGTTGGTTTTTATCTATAATTTTTTTTAATTCTAAGAGAGATTCCATATTTCCGTGAATATCACCTAACACGTAAGCCTCATTATCGTTCTTAAGATTAAACTCCAGTAAAAGATTCTCCTTTTCAAATATTTCTTTTGCCTCTGATAAAACTTTTGAGATATCTTCAAATGTTAATTTAGATATTCTTTCTGGTTTTTTAATTAATTGTTGGAGAAATGCTTTTTCTATCATATCTAATAGTATTTATGACTCTAAAATAAATGAATTTTTTGTTACGAAGATGTGCATGTTATAATGGTTTTTAAGGTGATTTTAAAAACTTAAATAAATAATAGTTAAACAACAAACACAACTTTTATAAAAAAGAAGGAAACATAAATAAAGAGTTTCCATGCAGAATAATAGATTAGAAAGTGAAATTAGTTTATTTCGAAATCTTATTGACGATTTTGAAATCAGAAAATTTCAAGAAAAAGAAAGAAATCAACTTTCGGGTACAGCATATACGCCCTACAAAGTGGCTAACTACATAATATTCAGAATATTTAAGCTTTATTTAGAAGATTTTTTAATTTCAAATTGTATAAATACTGAATCGTTTTT
>JBHLLE010000151.1:0-1998 GCA_048885945.1 Candidatus Hermodarchaeota archaeon
AGGCATTAATCTAGAACCTTTTCCACCAGCTAAAATGATTGCAGACCATTCTTTCGTCATTAAATTGGAGTCCTCAATAGTGTGAATTATTTTTATTAATCAGATAAATTGGTTAATTGAAGCAATAAAATAAAGTGGGATTAAAAATTATACTAAATTGATTTCTTTTTATTTTATCTCAGTTTATTAAATAACTTTTTTTTCTTTTAAATCTTAGCGATTTATTAAAATCTATTATGAACAATAAAAGTCCGAAACTTAAAAATGTAATCTAACAACGTTCTTAAAATTTGATTTGGGAATTCTATATAGA
Source organism: Candidatus Hermodarchaeota archaeon (assembly GCA_048885945.1). GTDB lineage: Archaea > Asgardarchaeota > Lokiarchaeia > Sigyniarchaeales > SOKP01 > LW40-45. The sequence goes on from JBHLLE010000151.1 coordinate 314, forward strand.
TTTAATATTTCCTCTGGTTTAACATCTATTCGTAATCTTATATAAATTAATAGGTTTGTTTTGCAATTGCATATCTAATCTCTGCTGCAGCTTCGTGTGGTAGCTTTCTTGCAACTCTCATATCATCTGCCATTTCTGCACCACCTATGATTTCATGTGGAATTATATCTCCAAACATATGAAAATTAGCGTCATATCCAAAAGGACAACAATTGAATAAAATATTACGGTTTTTATCAATATTCAAACGATCTAATGCAATAAAAATAATTTTTAACGATTTTGCTAAATCAGAAAGTTGATTTATATTCAGCTGGGAAAATCTACGAATATGTTCATTTGGATGAAATCGTATATGATAATTTCTAACTGGACTTCCGGTTGTATAAAAAGTCCAAAATTGACTGTGTAATACGATTCGATTGGAATCCCCATGAGTGGTTTCACATAAACGGCAATTATCCCCCATTTCTTTAAAAGCTTCAAGATATCCTTCTAATCGGTTGCCGTGACCATCCATATTTAAATCTATATACGCTTGACTATGAATTCTAGGTTGTGAACCCCCAACCTTAGTACCTATGTTAAAAAAAGGAGAAACGGGAATATCGTAAAAATCTCTCTCAATTGCTTCTTGTACGCTATAAAGTATTGCCTCCTTCATCGAGAGAAAAATCCCTGTTAAAATTTCTTCAGGGATTAAATTAAAACACATAGATGGATAAAAATCCCTTGAAAGCGTAACTAAATTGATTCCTACTGCTAGTTTTAAATGAGATGGTAAATGATTTTTAATATAGTCATTAATTTCAGAATCCACTATTCGTGCCATTGATGGATAACGATTAATTAAAGTCAATGCCTTACACGAATCAGAAACCCTTTTTATCCTGTGTGGTTTATCTAAAAATGGTGAATCTCTTCTCTTTTCGTCTTCAGTAATAATAATCGTAAATCCATCCCCAATTTTCCTTCCGTCTTCGTCGTATATAGGCTTCCCTTCAGTGACTGCGGTAAACACATCTTTAAATTTACTTAAAATCTTCTCTGAACAATCAATAAAGTCAGTTTTTTTTTCTATTTCTTTAAAACCTTTAGGTCTCTTACCTCGTATAGGACTTAAATATGAATAATGACCATAATATCTAACTCGTTCCTTACGAAGACCAAATTCTTTAGTTTTAATAATTCTGGTAGATAATGGATCCCACCGTTTAATTGGTAGATCGTAGGTGGATTTAAAGGTCTCTTTAGTGATAATGCCCCATTCCATAAGTTTTGGTTTATATTCTTCCTTTAGATATTGTTCTTCGTCCATTATTAGATTCTCCTCATATCTACAAAGGATATGCTCAATATAAAGGTATTCTTATTATTTTTTCAGTTCGATTAATTTCACGTCAATTTCAATAATTCCTGAAATTTTATAGATCTCATCCAAGATTTCATTAAGCTTTTCCATCTCTGTATTAATATAAATCTCGTATAAACATTTATCCACCTCTTGACAAATTCCCGAAGTGAATACTAATGAAACTTCATTTTCAAACTTAGAAAATATCTGAGAAATTTGTTGTAATACATTTATTGTCATTTGTTCCCCGAATATAATTACTAAATTAAAGATTCTGTCAGTTTCAACGGGAATTAAATCTATTTTCATTGCTTCTCCGCGCGTTCGAAAC
>JBHLLE010000151.1:2008-7697 GCA_048885945.1 Candidatus Hermodarchaeota archaeon
GAATCTATTTAAATGTAATTCTGGATGTCAGCGTAAAGCATTCGGGCTTGGTATATTTTAAAAAATTTGATGGACAAATCCATAATTATTTATTTTATACAAAAAATATACCGAACATTATTTTACTCAACTTATTAACTGCTCCGTCTGATAATTCTATTACTTTATCTTTCTTTAACTTTGTAAACTCAACTAATTGCCCCTCTGTTTCGATTTTCTTTATTGCTAATATTTTATATAAATTATTTAGCTCCTCCTTTAATAATGAGAATTTGCTTTGAATTTCTTCTTCTTCTTCCGTTGGACCTTTATTAATATAAAAAGCTTTAAAGATTTCGGGTATATTTTTAATTTTTTCCACAAATTTCGAAAGTACTTCTTCGTAGGTCGTGTAATCTGGTTCTTCTTCTGAAACAATGGCAGAGATCATTGCTAACTCAGAGCGACCTCGCGCCCAAATTGAATCTATTTTAAAAAGACAATTGGCTGTTTTTAACTCTGGAGAAAAGTTATGAGTAAAGAAACCATTATTTTCAGTATCCAATAACGAATTAATTTGCTCTACGTAACCTTCTTCCAATTCATTTGCTAAATTTTGAGGATTGGTTAAAAACACCAATGGTCCCATAATTCTGTCAAAATAACTTAATAATAGCATTATCGTTAAATTCTTTTAAATAAGACAAATAGAAACAATTTTGTTTATAGTTTGTTATAAGAAATATTTTGTAATTGTGTTTAATAAATTTTAGTCCTTAGAATCATTTGTTTGAAAATATTAAGTTATTACATAATTTGAAATTTAAATTTTAAATTCAAATTAAAACTAAAAATATGCATTAGATTAATTTTAAAATAAATTTAAATGGAAGAAACACTATTTATGAAATAGGTATTAGAAACAGATTCACATTTCAATTACACGTGCTTCTAATGAAATCAAAAAAAAATCGAAAACGTAAGATAAAAGAAAAAGAAAGCATAAAATCTGATGATAAAGAATATGGCGTGATTTTAAAAAAAGAAAAGAAATATCGACATCGAATATATCCCCAGAAAGGAAAGATTCCCGAAGAAGACGATTCGTATAAGATTGTATAATGTGGGAACTTCATTTTTTTCCATTGAGAATTAGGAATACGTGTTCAAGATTATTTATATATCTTGAACGAACTTGTTTTAATTTAAAACGATTTATGAAAAACGTATAATTAATTTTAATAATTAATTGCATATCGATTAACTATATAAAAAAAACTCAATAAACGTTTTTAATCCAGAAATTTCATTAAATTTAAGCTTTTAACAAACATTTCAAAAATTAATACTTTAATAACAAACCTATAAATAGCGGGAATGCTTTTGCGCCATTCCTTTAAAAGCATAATGATATTAACGCAGTAAAAAATAATCTTTATATATTAAAAAAAAATATAATAATAATATAAAAAAATAATACAAAAGTAAGTTAAGGCGATTGTTTTTTTAAATTATAATCACATTATATGCCCAATCTCAATTAGGATAAAATCCATAATTGTTTAAAAAAAATGGGTTATAATTTTTAAAGTGTTGCCTAAAGATTAATAAAGTAAGAAATAAAATAGAGTTTTAAATAAAACGATTCCGATTTATTAAAACTCTATCATCACTGCCCAATATCTTTATCGGGCTGGTTTCCCCATAATTGAGGTGTTATCATGAAAATTGTCACAGTGAATGTACCCGAAAGTTATCTTCAAGCCATTGAGAAATTAATAGGGGAGAATGGACTATATCCATCTAGATCAGAACTTATTAGGTGTGCCGTAAGAGATTTTTTGCTCAAAGAATTAAGATTGGCAAAAAACATACCAAGTTTTGAGGAATCTGAAATTGACGAATTCGACAAGGAAAATTTTGTCCGTGTACCAATGAATAATTCTAAGAATAAAGATACTCCAGTTTCAGGATTTAAAACTTATAAAATTATCAAAAGGCTTGAATTTTAATTTTTTTTTTATTTTATTTTATTTTAAAAATTGTCTTAACCTTAAATAACAACTTGAAGTTATCTTGTCGACAAATTAAAAAACAAATAATAACTAAAATCTTATTTAAATAAATTTTTATATTCAATCTATTGCTATATTAATAAATATTGATAAATTTAGTCTAATTTTTTAAAAATTGGGAGATCAAATGCCAGAATCAAATTTATATCAAAAATTTATAGATAGTCTTCAGTTTGATGTAAGTGAATATTTAGATACAGAAATATCTGAAGCTCATAGTAAAATTGTAGATGAAGCTACGTTTATTTTAAAAGAAAATATTATAGGAGAGGTTAAAATACTTGGAGGAAATCTTAAAAAACATCAAGAGAATTTTGACAGATTTGTGAAAGCGTCTGAAGGTAAACTAGAAAGCGAAGAGTATAAAGATGTTGAAAAAGAACTAAAGCAATTGTTCAAAGACTATATAAAAAAGTTGAAAGAAGTAATTTCGGGAAGTTGTATAGCAGAAATTCCTGTAAAAGAGATGCCATTGGTCGATGTAATATTCAGAAGTATACCGCGCATTGCAATAACTAACACTAAAGCAGATCTTTTGGAGAATGCCATTGCTTATTATGGTGAAATTAAGTGTCTCATCTCAAGAACAACAATTTATGGAAGAATTAAAAGGGAAGAACCATTATTTGCTCCTTTTATGGGTGATCTTGAATTAAAGGATTTTAAAATAAGCGATTTAGACAAAGATAAACCAAAATCTCTTGTTTTTCCATATGTTTCTGCCGTGATTGATTCGTTAGATTCATCAACTGTACGAAGTCAACTAGCAAAGTATCATGAGGGGTATCAGCGGCATGGGGAGCCTATTTGTGATTATCTCATGAAGAAAGAGGACTTAACAGATGCTATGAAAAAAATTCAATCCGGATTAGAATCAGGACGTATTAGTACTGATATTGCAGTTTATGGAATTGCCATTCCATTTCCACAAAATAACACTAGTTTAATATTGGTTATTGATGAGAATAAAAGTTCTAAAGGATTTTCTAGATGTTTTGAAGGTTTATTAAGATTTTCCGCAGCTTGCTGTGAAGCGTCATCTGCGATAAGAAGTCCTGCAGCGCAACAAACTGGACAAGTTCCTCAACAGCAATCTGGCATATTGAGAACACCTGGTGGTCAAGAATTAAAAGAATGGACAGCCGAAGAACTTGCTGAAGAAGCTAAAAAGCGAGGTGGAGGTATCCCTCCAGGAATGGATGTGTGGTCCGAAGAAGAATTATTAAAAGAAGCGGAATCGAGAGCTCAAAGTTTACCTGAAGGAATGGAGGTATGGACAGAAGAAGAATTAGAAGAATTAGCTAAAAAAAGACAAGGAGGTTTAGACATTCCAGAATGGAAACCTGACGAAAATTTAGCTGAATGCTCTAAATGCGGCTATGCTTTGAGAAGAGGATGGTCAGAGTGCCCCATTTGTGGAACTCCTATTGGAACCAAACCTTCTTCAGAATCTCCAAACGACACAGAATCGTCAAACGACACAGAATCGTCAAACGACACAGAATTCGAAGATCAAGAAAAATTGCACGAAGAAAAACCATCTGAAGATCAACCTACTGAAGATCCAGATCTAAATTAAAAAGCCTTTAGAAATTGATTGATCAAAGTTTTTTCAAAATCTCTATTAGACAAAAGTTTTTAAAAAATTTATTAAAACAAAAACTTTAAATGACATAAAATAGCAAAAAATGGCTTCTAAGTGAAGATTCAAAACTTTTTTTAATTATTTATTATTTAACAACTTATAAGAATTAACCTCTCTGGATAATTGTTTGTTAACTAATATCTTTCTATTTATTGGAAAAAATTTTCAAGACATAGACCATCTAAATATTTATAATTATCCAAATGATGCTATCAGTATCAATAAAACGGATTTAATTAAAAAGATAATATATAGTCATGATCAAAGAGAGAAGAATATCGCAAAATCTAACAATCCAATAAATTCTCCTCTACCAAATATTCCCTCTCTAAATCAACATTTTATTATTGATAAGCCCATTCCTCAAATAATTGATGGATTAAATATTTATACTAGTTGTATCAATGACGAAATCATTATAGGTCTTATTTTCGATAAAGACGATAATCCATACGATTATCAAGATATTTTTATAGAATTATTAAACGATCTTTTGAATATCGAAAATGTCTGTACCTTTGAGGACGAATTTGAAATTGAAAACTTGTTAATCACAATATTTATTGATATTAGAAGGTTCGGAGATGAATATGTACAACAAAGACCTTTAATTGAATTTCAATACGAAGAATCGTTTATCAAAGTGTTTCTCTTTGGTATAGATGATGTAGGCAAAAGTTCTTTAAGTAGACGTATTAAAACAGGAGAATATAACGATAATTACTTTATTCCTACTAAAAAATTCAGTATTAATTATATAAAAAGAAAAGATCAACCTTGGTTATTAGCTCTCTGGGATATGCCTGGCCAGCAAACTTTCCGAAAAAAATGGGTAATTGGACTTCAAGATTCTAATATCGTTATCTATATGATAGACATTGCTAATCAAAGAAGATTTGAAGAAGCTAAAAAGGAATTTTGGAAAATTATTAATAGGTTTGATATTGAGGGAATACCACTATTAATACTTGCTAATAAAATCGATTTGCTTGAATATTCAGAGAAAGATTCCAATGATCATTTTCAAAGACTTCGCAATGAAATAATTTCTTATTTTGAATTTGATAAGATTAAAAATAGACAATGGCAGTTAAAATTCACTTCTGTTAAAACTAATTTTAATATTGAGTCAGTAATTTACGACATTTTTAATTTAATTTAGTATGGTAATTTCTCTAATTCTTTTTTAAACAAATTTTAAATAATTAAGGTGATAAATTATATTTATTAACAATACGAATAGAGAGTTAAAATCAATTATGTCTAAAAGATATAAAAAAGCTAAACACGATGATGAAATTGTTATAGACGATAAAAAGGGACAATTGTTTCTCGGAACAAAAGATTTGCGATTATTAATGCTTCGACCATTGGATTTTATTGAGTTGCTCGAGTTCGCGGGTACAAATGCTGAAGATATCATTATTTGGGTTGGAAAAACAATTTCTAAATACTTTATGGAAAAACTATTTCCAAATGAAAATGTTGGTGAAGAAGACTTACTTACTAAAAAAGAAATTGTTAACTATGTTCTCGAATCATTTCAAAATTTAGGATATGGAATTTTAACTTCAAGCTTCCAGAAAAAAACAGTTTCAATCTCTGTTGAAGAACCCATCATAATGAATGAAAAGGAAAATATTATGGCAAGGAATGTGTGTATTCTTTATCAAGGACTTTTTAGCGGATTATTAGATTATTTAGGGATCGATGCAGATGGAAAAGAAGTAGCTTGTGTGCTAAAAGGCGATAAAGGTTGTGTTTTTCAATTTGATTTATTAACTGAGGAAATTCCAGACGAATTGGTTGATCACGAAGAAAAAGCAGCTCATATCTCGAGTTTTCTAAAAAGCCTTTAGTTACCAAAAATCTATTTGTTTTATCTCTTATTATTCTTTTAAATTTCTTAAATTATTCAAAAATAAAATATCTAAAGTTTTCTAATTTAATAGAATCAACCTAAATTCGAAAACATAATAACAAAGGATTT
>JBHLLE010000152.1:0-7658 GCA_048885945.1 Candidatus Hermodarchaeota archaeon
ATTGGCTTTACCCTTTTAAGGGCATGGCCCCTTTTAAAAACCTCTAAATGGTTTAGAGTTTTATTTGGAACCTCAATTTTAATATTCAACTTCATTTTGTTGGAATTTCTCACGCCGTATCAAGGTCAAGCAAATATCTATGGTGTGATGTATCATCTATTATACAATCCTTTGGAACTGTATCCAATAATTCCGTTTTATACTATTTTTATAATGGGAACTGTTGTTGGAGAGATAATATACGATATTAATAGGATAGAAAATCGGGAAGAAAGAGAATACGCAATTAAATTTAGGTTTCTTTACCCAACTTTTCTCATAGGATTATGTTTAATGATTTTTGCAATCCTGTTTCAATTTCCGAGTTTTTTCACTTATTCGTCGTTTTCAGCAATCGTATACGCACTGGGAATTATTTTTATAATAGTTTCTATAGTAATGGGAATTGAGGTATATGAACTTATCAAATTAAAAAAAAATTACAATTTTCTTGAGTATTATTCTTATTATTCTTTCACTATCTTTTTAGCTCATAACGTTGTTTATTTTCTATTTTATCAGAGTCTAAACGCGATTAGTATATGGTTTGCCATCGTAATTACTTTAACACTTATGACTATACTACTTAGATACGTATATAAAAAATTGGGACCCAAAGCTTCGTTAAAAGCAGGTATAAGCATAATTAGCTTCTTCCTTACAGTTAAATTAAAGCAAAGAAAATACGTCAAACTAGGCAAATTAGAGATGGCATTAAATGTAGGAAAATTATTAAAACTTGGAAATGAAGGAAAGAATTGATATTTTACTAGTTGAAAGACGTCTCGTAGAAAGTAGAGTAAAAGCGCAATGGTTAATTAAAAATGGACTCGTACTAGTCAACGGAATTGAGATTATAAAACCAGGGAAAAAAATTGACAATTCGCTTGAAATTCAATTAAAATCCGAATTCCCTTACGTGGGAAAAGGAGGTCTAAAACTTGAAGCTGCTCTAAAAGAGTTCAATATAAGTGTTAAAGGTAAAGTGTGTATCGATATTGGTTCCTCAATTGGAGGTTTTACTGATTGTTTAATAAAGCAAGACGCTTTAAGAGTATATGCTGTTGATACTGCAACAGATTTGCTTCATCCCTCTTTAAGGTGTGAGAAAATGAAGAATCGCGTTATACCTCTCTTAGGGGTAGATGCCCGAAAGTTAACTGAAATGCAAGAAATGGTAGATTTATGCACAATTGATATAACCTTCGCTTCAATTAAGGAAATACTGCCAATAATTAAACAATTTCTAAAAAAAGAGGGGGAAATTATTTCTCTAATTAAACCCATCTTTGAAACCGAATATTATAATACTGAAAAATTCAAGGTCGTTAAAGAGAAAAGTAAATTAAAATCAATTTTACTAGATTCAATCAGGTGGAGTTTAAAGAACGATATTTATCCTTACGGAATAATGAAATCACCCATTTTAGGAAAAGGAGGTTCTATTGAATTTTTGATTTATTATAAAGTTGATAGAGAAAACATTGATCTCAATTACGAATCTCGAATAAATGAACTCATTTACGACTAAAGAAAAAAAGAGCGATTAGTAAAAAAAATAAATTTACTATTTTCTATAGCTATTTATCTTACCAGCTGATTTAGCGGGATAACTCTTAAACATTTGACCCCACTCGGTTTGCATGAATTGTTTAATCCTCTTTTTTCCAATCGTAGGATACCAAAACATGTCGTGATAAAGCAACGAACCCATGATAGGTAAAGCCATAAAGAGTTTATTACGCATTAATGGATGTAAGAAAGACAATTTTCCTTTTCTTACCATTTGATCCCCCCAAATGACTAGGCTCCTTTTAACCTCAAACTTCCAATTCGTGTTAGATACATCTTCTCCAATAATCTCAATTTGATCAATATCTCCACATCCTAAACCTTCGTCATGTGCAAGTTTTATAGCTGGAAGCTTTAAAGGTTCAAATCCTAACATTTTTGCTACAACCGAATCAACCGCCACCTGATCGTATCCCGCTAATATGTGATTTTTAATTCTGGGTATCATAGTTCTTGGTCCAGCCCCATCTCCACAAACTGTGCCATCTACTACAGCCATAATGCTCGGATGTATCTGCTTTTGGATTATAAGAAGATCTACCAGCACTTCACTCATGTATTGATGGCTAAAATGCCTTCTCCTCGTCAAAAGTCCGCCAAAAGCGTTCTTGATTGAGCAAGTAATTCCTCCATGCCTCATATCGTCTTTAGTTTGTTTTAAAGACCCTCCAACGGCTCCTGTATGACCGTGTGTTTTCATTGTGGGAGTATGGATGATAGGCTTTCCAAGATAAAAGGAGGGAATCTTAAATCCGTTTGGAAAAATTACTGAATCTAGCACATGTAGTTCTTTATCTCGTAAAGTTTCAAATTTCGATCTCAAATCGTCGTCATAGGGGATAAATGGAACTTTGGTTAAAGGCACGAACCAAGTACCATATTTCTTAATAATCGGTTCCCATTTGTTCCCTTGAAGACCTTTAGCGATATTAGTCACTACAGTGCGGTTTTCCGCAGTGAAAATCTTCTTTGGATTGTAGCCATCATCAATCATTGTCTTTAAAACCCCTTCCACTTGCCAAGGGGGACTAGAGCACGCAGGGAAAAATTTAGACCAACTAAGATTGAGTTTGATGATTGTTTCAAGATCTTTAGGAAATCTTTTCTGATAGTTAGCCATATGCATTAGTTTGGCGTAGTCATCTATTATAGTATTTGGAGATGTTTTTAATACAAAGATTTGACTCATAGTTAATTTTTATAACATAGAATTTTATTTTTAGTTTACTAATTAGAAATGTTAGATTAATATTGAAAAATCCTTATTTCAAATTATAATTTTAAAGATTTTTAAATAAAATTATAATTAAGAGATTAAATAGAATCTTTAAAATAGTTAATAAATAAGTTTAAAACTTCTAAGTATAATTTTTAAAATATTAGGTATATAATCCTTTTTTTATTTTATTTAAAACGGTTATTAAATGAACGTAACTAGGGGATAATTTACCTTCGCTTTTTGAATTACGAGATAATAAGCTTTTTCTGATGCTTTCAAGCGAACCGTCGTTAGCGCCATTAATAGTTGTATAGGCGGTGCCAATTTCAGTTTTCGTATGGGCATCAGAACCTCCCGTTTCAAACAGGTTATATTTTTCGTTGAATTTTTTTGCTTTCTTAACACAGCTTTTAAATATAATCCTAGAATTAAGGATTTCAATTCCATCAATATGTTTTCTAACTGTTTTATCACTTAATAGTTTTAATTTTAAGCGATTATCTCGTAAAAAATCAAATGGATGAGGAACTACGACTAATCCGTTGTTATCTCTTACTTTATCAATAATTGTAAAAAAATCGTTATCTCTGATATCAATTTCCTCATCTATAAAAAGAGCAATTATTTCTCCAATGTGAGTTTTAATTTCCATACCTGGGATGATAATTAAATTCTCATCTTTATTATGACTTTTTAAAATATTGTAGGCTTTTAACGTGTCGTGATCTGTAATAGCGAATCCGTCTAATCCCTTAATTTTAGCGTATTTCAACACGTTTTTAGGGGTGATTAGCGCGTCTCCAGAATAAATGGTATGGATGTGAAGATCTAGTTTGATTGGTTCCAAAATATGACCATTTTTAATGTGTTATATTAAATAGGAAAGGAAACGGTTTAGTATTAATTTTATGAAAAATCAAAACCATCTTCTATCTTTAGTTCATAATAATTCTATGCATAAAATGTCATAAATTATTTTTTCCTTAATATTATAGTAGAAAGTGAGAAAGGTGTTTGTATAAAAGGTATTGATTTAGTAGTTATTTTAAGATGAATTTAAGATAAGAAAACTTTTTCATAGATATAATGAGTTTTCATCATATATATGATAAGAATAGAATGTAGTATTAACCCTTTTTTATCTGATTATTATAATCTTTTTAAGTAAGAGAGATTTGTCCTATTAATTCAATGAAAGATATATACATATTTGTAAAATTAGTTAATATAAGATAATAATTATTATATACAAAAAGATTGAAATATACATTATTATAGAACGCATAGTTCTAGACATGAGGTAATTTTCAAAGGATAAGAATTCTCTAAAAGGTTGTAATTAATAAAATTTAGTGAACAAAATGGGAAATGAATATGTAAAAGTTGGAAAAAAAAAGGTTAAAGTTGAAAATGGTATTCTAGATCTAAGCAACATGGAAATTTCGAGTACTGAACAAATTAAAGGCTTAGATACCCTTATTAATCTACGAAAGTTATATCTTTCTAGTAATAAACTTACAAGAATTAAAGATTACCAATATCCGGGGATCTCTACACCAGTTATAGGGCTCGATGCCCTTACTACCCTAGAAGAATTAAATCTTGCAGGTAATCAAATCTCCGAGATTTATGGGCTTGAATCCCTCACCAATCTAAGAAACTTATCGCTTTATGGTAATAAAATTACAGAAATACAGGGGTTAGAATCCCTCACCAATCTAATAGAGTTAGATCTTAGTAATAATCAAATCTCCGAGATTAAAGGGCTTGAATCACTCAAAAATCTGCAAAAATTATCAATATATCGAAACAAAATTACGAAAATAAAAGGATTAGAATCCCTTACTAATTTAAAAAGATTACATCTTAGATATAATAATATTAATGAGATTAAAGGGCTTGAAAGCTTAATTAATTTAGAATGGCTAAATGTTGATGGAAATAACATCACTAAAATTAAAGGACTTGGAACCCTTACCAAACTACAGCATATATATCTTTCAAATAATCCAATACCAAATGAATTAATACAGAAAATAGTTGAAAATTACATTCCTGAAGAAGAGGATTACACTCAGAAATTTGTTAGGTTTTGTCAATTAGGGGGTATAGATGGAGTAAAAAAGAGACAGCAGGAGGCAGAGGAGAGAGAAAGAATAGAAGAAAAAGAACGACTAGTAAGAGAGAATCCTTGCGAGATATGCGGAAAAGAACTCAAAGAGTATGACTGTCCCGATTGTGGGAGGACTGTATGTACAAATTGTTGGGATACCGAAATACTAGTATGTGTTGCATGTAAAAAGAAACTTGAATTTCTTAAGGAAGTTGCTACACCACCCCAAACGGAAGCTGTACAATCGTCTCAAACTACACAAATTCCTGACAAAGAACGGTATCTTAAGCTTCGAAATGCGTTGCAAATGAGCGAAGAAATTCCTTTATCAGTCTTAGCGAAAAGTTTGAATTTTCCTACTACAGATGACCTAAGTTCTTGGCTTATTGAGTGCGGAATAATTGGTCTTAAGGTTGATTACAAGGAAAAAATGATCATAATGACCGATCCCGAAGCACTGGAGATGTTAGAAATACTCATGCAAGAAAATAATTAATAAAATAATATTAAAAATAATTTCATAATAAAAATTTTTAAAAAATTAGAGGAATTAACAAATGAATTTACAAGAATTATGGTATCAATATAAAGATTTGGTTGAAAATGACCATTGGTGGAGCGATATTAGGTCTAATGAGTTAAATAAATGTGATCCTTCGAATCCAGAGACTTGGAATGTACATAAATTGTTTCGCTTTATGAATCGTGTACAAATTGAAGCAATTCGAAAAAAAGGAATATTCTTTATAAAAGGAAAACCACTTGAAGAAAAACGGACTTTCATAGAGCAGTTAATTCAAGAGGAAAAATATATAGAAGCAGTAAATGAATTGAATAACTATATAAAAAATGCTCAATCTTTAGAGTTCACAGATTTTGTCGAATGGGCAGAATCTCAATTAACTCACTGCAATATAAAACTAAAAGAAAAAATGTGCGATATATGTAGTAATAAGATCAAAGAATTTGATTGCCCAGATTGTGGAAGGACGGTGTGTGTGAATTGTTGGGACGAGAGTATGGCAATATGCGTTCCATGTAAAAAGAAACTTGAATTTCTTAAGGAAGGTGCTACACCAACCCCAACAGAAGCTGTACAATCGTCTCAAACTACACAAATTCCTGACAAAGAGCGATATCTTAAGCTTCGAAACGCACTACAAGCGAGTGAAGAAACTCCTTTATCAATTTTAACGAAAAGTTTGAAATTTTCTAGTACAGATGACTTATGCTCTTGGCTTATTGAGTGCGGAATAATTGGTCTTAAGGTTGATTACAAAGAAAAAATGGTTAAAATGACCGATCCCGAAGCACTAGAGATGTTAGAGATTCTCATCCAAGAAAAAGATTAATCATTAAAAAAAAGAATAAATAAATCTAAATTACGGATAGTGAAAAAAAGTGCCGAAAGATTATATTAAATATAAAAGGAAGAAATATAAGTTATATAAATTAAATTATATAATACAATTACAGATAGATAGTTGCGGTCTTAATTCAATAGAGCAAATTGAAGAATTAAAATCTTTAACCCATTTACAAGGTTTACATATATATGATAATCAATTAACAGAGATTACAGGGCTCGAAAATCTTGTTAATTTAGAATTGTTAAATCTCGCAGGAAACCAAATTACTGAAATAAAAGGAATTGAACATCTCACAAAACTAAGGTGGTTATATTTTGGAGATATGTGGGGGAGAGGAAATAAAATCACCGAGATAAAAGGACTTGAAAAACTTACTAAGCTACACGCATTAGATCTTTCAAATAATCAAATCACTGAGATTAAAGGACTTGATAAGCTTAAATTAATAGAATTAAACCTTGAAAACAATCAAATTACTGAGATAAAAGGACTTGAAAAGCATACTGGTTTAATAACACTTAATCTTTCAGGAAATCCAATACCAAATGACCTATTTGAAAAATTAGGGGGGCTAAATTCTATGGGAGCGTTCAAAAGCGCCAAGCGAGTTGTTGAATTTTGTAAATTAGGAGGTGTAAAAGTTATCAGAGAAAAAGAGGAACGGGAAAAGCAAAAACGAGAAAAAGAAGAATATGAACGATTAATGCGTGAAAATGGTTGCGAGATCTGTAAAAAAGAAATTAAAAAATATGAATGTCCCGATTGTGGAAGGTCTGTGTGTATGAATTGTTGGGATGAGAATACGGCAATATGCATCCCCTGTAAAAAGAAACTCGAATTTCTTAAGGAAGGTGCTACGCCAACTCCAATTAAAGCAGTACAGTCTTCCCAAACCAATATCATTTCAGATAAAGAGCGGTTTCTTAAACTTCGAAACGCATTGCAAATGAGTAAAAAAGTTCCTATCTCTGCTCTTACTAAAAGTCTGTCTTTCAGTTCCGCAGATGACCTGAGTGCGTGGTTATTTGAAGTAGGTATTGTCGGTCTTGAAATTGATTACGATAGTAATATGGTTAAAATAACTAAGCCCGAAGCATTGGAGATGTTAGAGATGCTTATCAATGAATAATATTTATTTTATTTATCTCAAAAATTTTTTAATGTTTTTTTATCAAGAAAGACATAATCAAATATATCTTATCTTAAATAAGTCTATATTATTTTTAAATCAATTTTACAGTTTCAAGAAGGAAGGAATCTTACTTATTTGTCAAATTAGTTAATATAGGATAATAATTATTATATACGAAAAGATTGAAATATACATTATTATAGAACGCATAGT
>JBHLLE010000153.1:0-7645 GCA_048885945.1 Candidatus Hermodarchaeota archaeon
TCAACTTTTTAAAAATACAATTAGAGAAGAAATTGAATTTGGATTAAAAAATCTTAAATTTCCGAAAGAAGAAATCAATAATCGTCATAATGAGATAGTTGATTTATTACAACTTAAGAAATTTGAAGAAGTTTATGAATCAACTTTATATCTCAGTAAGGGAATTCGTCAAAGGTTAGCTTTAGCATCTGCATTAGTCTTGAAACCAGATATATTGATTATTGATGAACCAGCAACAGGACAGGACTTTTTAATGATAGAGCAATTAATGAAAATTCTTGAACAATTAAATAAAGACAACAAAACCATTATTATTATAACCCATAATCCATATATAATTGCAAAATATTCAAGAGAAGTGATTATTCTTGATGATGGAAAGCTGATTGCTAAAATACCTACACCAGAATTTCTGAGAAATGAGAAATTTCAAAAAATTGCTTGTTTTGTTCCTCCATAATGCTTCTTTTAGTTTTTTTCACTGAAAATTATTTATCAAATTCTACAAAAATGCTATGTTTTAGTAGCATTTAGTTTAAAATTGACATTTTATATGTAGTTTATGTTAAGCAAATAACTTAGTTTAAGAATTTTATTGATTATAGAGACATATAAAGCTATTATTATCAATCTTAACATAAATATATATATTTGAATTACATTATTATCATAATTGTAATTGAATCAATTTAAAAATTAATAGGAAGTGATTGGTTTGGATGATGAGGTGAAAAAAGCAAAGAAGATATTTAGAGACGCTTGGGATGCTTTAAATGACTATTTTGAAGAAAAAAGAAGCGATACTGTCTACGAAAAGGAAAAGAAAGCAAAAAAAGGCAAAGTTGCGTTAGCAAAATTCTCGAAAGGATTGGTTGGCAAGACAAATCAAATTAATTTTAGAATATTAATTGGTGAAGAGAAAGAGTTAGGTGATCACATATATGAAGCAGTATATATGGATGACAAGAAAGAACCATATATCTACGATTTTGCTGTGAATAAAGGACGACCGATAAATAACATTTTAATTAACTTCAAGGAAGAAGATTGGGATGGCTATAAGAAGGTAAAAAAATTTAAATCACTAACAAAATTCTTAGAACACGCTTACAAGGATGGCATTTTTCATAATGGTAAAAAGAAAAAGAAAGACGAAGCTTTAGATCTTTTAATAAAAGAAGGACTTAAGAGATCGTTAGAAGCTGTAGGTGAAGACGCAGAAGAACATTTTGGAGCGGACAGTGAAACTGCTAAAAAAGTTGCCAAAATCGTAGCGGTTGCAGCTGTTACAACCGTTGTTTCTGCAGCATTAACACCGGCAGCAGGAGTTGTCATTGCAGAAGTTGCGGGAGGAGCTCCTATAACTGGTGAACTAGCGGGGCAAGCTGGACAAGCTGCAATCGAGGGTATAAAAAATCTAGCAGATCCAGCTACTATTGCTAGAAAAGCAGCTCAGAAAGTCTTAACTAAAGGAAAATCTGTTGGAAAGGACTAAATAATTCCAAATTTTTAATTCGTTTTTAATAAAAATAGTAATTTCTTGACTCTTTTTTAAAAAAAAAAAAGAAAAGATTAGAGATATAAAAATCTTAACTGTAATTAAATTACATCTTAATTAAGGATCCAATTGAATCCATTAATGTTTCTTTTCTTGGAAGGCCTTTCATTAATTCTGGTTTTACTCTTTCTGCTAAAATCTGAGGTGTGAAAGGTTTACCATCATTGTCAATCTGGTTAAAAGTGTGCCATCCTTGAAACACAAAAACTCTGTCGCTTACGACTCTAAATACTTCACCATTAATCTTACTTGCTTTATCTGAAGCCAAGAAGACGATCATTGGAGCAACATTTGCAGGATTGAATACATCAAATCCACTTTCGTCTAATTTATTCATTACTTCAACCATTTTTGGTGTAGCGTCAGTTGTAAGTCTTGTTCTAGCAACAGGAACAATGCAATTAACGGTTGCATATTTTTTCAATTCCATGGCTGCAATTACGGTAAAAGCGGCGATGCCTGCTTTTGCAGCTCCGTAATTGGTTTGTCCCATATTACCAAGTAGACCTGCATCTGAAGACGTATTAATAACTCTTCCAAAATTCTTTAATTTTGGATTTTCCTTACCCTGTTCTCTAAAATATGCAGCCGCATGACGAGTCATATTAAATGTGCCTTTTAAATGTACAGCAACTACAGAATCAAATTCTGCTTCTGACATGTTAAATAACATACGATCGCGAAGAATACCGGCATTGTTTACTACAATGTCCAATCCTCCCAATTCAGAAACAGCTTGATCTATCATCGCTTTTGCTTTATTGAAGTCAGAAACTGAATCGTAATTAGCTGCGGCGTTTACACCAAGCTTCTTAAGTTCAGCCACAACTTCGTCTGCGACTTTCGATTCTCCACCGCTTCCATCAAAGCTGGCTCCAAGGTCGTTTATTAATATATTACAACCCTCTTTGGCCATGGCAATAGCCTCTTCTCGACCTAAACCTCTTCCGGCGCCAGTAATGATGGCTACCTTTCCATCAAGCATTCCCATAATAAATCACATTATTTTTTTTTTTTATTTTTTACTACTTTTATATGGATAATTTAAATTCATTCATGACTTTAAAAAAAGTTTTGGTCACTTACAAGTCTTTTTATGAGAACGATAGCAAGAATCACAAAAGTATTCGTGGCATTTTTTACATATATAAGAACATTCTTCACAAATAGCGTTTCCACAGTCTAAACAAGCAATTAATTCTCCTTCTACACTCTCACCACAATTAGGACATAACTGTTCGTCATTCATATAAATCTTCTCTAAATATTAATAAATTATTTTGAAAAATAAAGGTCTGAATAATATTTTAAGTTAAATAATAAATCATTGATAGGAAATATTTCTATTAGAATTTTTTACAATTATTTTTTTTACATTATTTGATGATAATAGGTTAAAAAAAAAGTATTTTAAGTTCTAAATAGAACAGTAGTGGTATTCATTAATTCAAATTTATAAATATTGACTAATAAATTCAATGCTTCTTTTAAGAGCTCTTCCTGTTATGATTTCAATGATTAATGATCCAGTATAGCTATATTTCTTTATTAGCGCTAAAATTTCTTTAAAATCGATTTTTCCGTCCCCTAACGCAGGATGAAAATCTGTATTTTTATTAACATTATCAGCTAAATGAATGTTTTTCACATATTTATGGAACTTTTGCCAGTATAAATTGTTATCCATATCACATGTCCATGCATGGCTGGTATCGAATGTAAAAAAAATATCGTCTCGATTTAAATTTGACAAAAAATTCTCAATATCGTCAATATTTTCAAGCATGTGTGTATTTAAAGGCATGTTTTCAATGCATATGGTAACGTTTAAATCTTTTACAGCATCCAACAATTCACTAGTTGCACTAATTAATTGCTTGTTATTTTGCTCTCTAATTGAATTAACTACAAAATGACCAACACCCGGATGAACAACTAATATATTCGCTCCAATTTTATCGCATATTTTGGCAGCATCGATACACGATTTAATAGAAGCTTTCGAAATGTTGATGTTAACCGAACACATTGATAAATCTGTGAATGGTGCGTGAATTTGCTTAGCAATTGAATATGAATCACATAACTCTATAAATCTCTTCTCATTTTCATTTGAATAAATTTCTGGTGGATCTAAAATAATTTCTATTATTTCGATTTTATTTTTTTCTGCAAAATTAAGAGATTTTCTTGCAGATTCTAATAATAATTCGCCCATAGTCTTAAAATTACCACGCAGAGCCTTATCAACTAAATGGCCTAATGAACTAATGCCTAACTTCATAGTTTTTATCTTTATTTAATTTTAATCTTATTTTTTAATTATCTCAAAAAAATCAGAGTTTTTTATTTTTACATTTACAGTATATACTTCATATAATATACTTATTATCACTATTAAAAAATAACAAATGGCTTTTACATTTACAATCTGATGACCCAAAATCTTTTATGTGGTTATCTGAAACTTCTAATAATTCTTGAGCAATAATACATTCTAATTTTTGATGGGAAGGTATTAAACATATTTTAATTACATGAGAATGATTATCTGCAAGGAAATAATCTATATGCCAGTGAGTTTTTTTATCTTCTGAAGGTAAAAGATGTCTTTTAACCCGATTAATAAGGGTTGAAGAACCTTTTTTTCCCATCGCTGAACCAACGTATAAATAGAAGCCCTCTTTAAATTGAATTTTTCCCAATGAACCAATAGAGATTTCAGTCTCTTCATCAATAAAATTTACTAATATATAAGTTCCTTTCATATACTTATATAATTCTTAATAAACTAATAAGTAATAAAAAAGAGACTTGATTATTATTTTTTTGAATTTAAGATACTAATTTTATTCTTAATAATTAGAACGATTAATATAAGCTGTAATCCAATTAATAAATATAAAGTTAAATCAATAAAAAAACTAGCGTTAACTCTTGTCCCAAGCCACGATTTAATCCAACATTGGGAACTTCCATTTGTATGATACAAACAACTTGTAACTGATAAATATACTATATGAAATGCTAAAGACAAGATTATTACAGAAATTGCTAAAATAATTTTTATGTAGAAACCTATATCAGCTTTGGTTTTTTTACCGTATTGAACCTCGTCTGATTCTTTATTTGAGGATACCTCTAATCTTTTTATAAAACTACTTGAAATTATACTTTTTAACGCTCTATTTTCAGACACTAAGCTTTCGTATTCGTGGTTAGCAATTTCAATGTAATTCTTATTTTTTTCATCATAAATATCTTTATTGTCTGATTTTAGAGCTTCATCTTTACTATTCGAACTAATCATAACAAAAAAAAAATCTTATACTTATTCCTGTACTTTTTAAATAAAACTTACTCTATTAAAAATCGATTAAAAATTTGTATTTTCGTTATAATGCTATAAAAAAAGAAAAAATTATTATATTCTAAAAGTAAATTTTCTAAAAGAAATCTATATTATTTTAGATATTAATAAAGCAACAAAAAATATATTGATTAAATAATGAATGAGCTATTTTTTACTGATAAACATTATTCCTTGAAAAAAAAGGTAAGAGACTTTTTATTAACTAAATTAGAACCTATAAAAAATGAAATTAATGAGCAAAATAAAATCCCTCCTTCTCTAATTAGAGAAATGGGACAAATTGGTTTTATAGGCCCTTTAATACCTAAAAGATACAATGGTTCAGATTTAGGAATGATTGCTCATTGTATGATAACTGAAGAAATATCAAAAATTAACGTAAGCGCGTCAGTCTCTCGAACACCATGTATATTAGATGGTTATCTCCTTAAAAATTATGGTACGGAAGAGCAAAAAGAATTGTATTTAAAACAGATTGCTATGGGGGAAAAAATATGTAGTATATGTGTTACCGAAGAAGAGGCAGGATCGAATGTGGCAGGAATAAAATCAATGGCAAATAGAGAAGGAGATAATTATATTTTAAATGGCTCTAAAAAATTTATTACTAATGCGGGAATAGCAGACTATTATTTTATTTGGTGTATTACAAATAAAAATGTTAATCCCCGAAATGGAATGAGCGTTTTTTTGGTTCATAAGGATACACCGGGATTAATAATCGAGAATCCTTACGGTCTAATGGGTATAAATGGAGTCCATAATGGAATACTTCAATTTGAAAATATGGAAGTTTCTAAGAATAATCTCATAGGAAAAGAAGGCGAAGGTTTTCAAAGTTTAATGGATACATTTAATGTGGAAAGAATAACTTTAAGTTCTGAGTGCAATGGAATTTCAATGGCAGCACTAGAGGAGTCTAAACACTATGTTAAAAGAAGAGTTCAATTTGATAAACTAATCTCAAGTTTTCAAATAATTAAATTAAAAATAGCTGAAATGGCTACAAAACTACAGTGTGCACGATTATTAACCTACAGCGCTGCAAAAATAGGCGAAATGAATAAAAATATAACTAAAGAAGCATCAATGGCAAAAGCTTTTTCTAGTAAAAGTGCTGTTGAAATCACATCTGAAGCAGTTCAAATTCATGGAGGAGAAGGATATACAGATAATTATTCTGTTGAACGATACATGAGAGATGCAAAATTTTTCATGATTGGGGGTGGCACAACTGAGATACAGAATTTAGTAATTGCTCGGGAAGAATTAAAATAGTATAAATTAGAACTTATTTAATCCTAACACCCTGCTTTTTAAGAGCTTCTTGAACTTTTAAAATATCTACCTCTCTACAGGGCACATCGTCTTTTATTGATATTGCTGCGGCTACTCCTGCGCCTTGCCCTGTTACAGTGCAACATACCATCTGTCGTGTGGCAGCATGAGATATTTTGTCTCCAGCAACACATCTACCTGCTACAAGAAGATTATCTACTTTCTTTGGAACAATTATACCATATGGGACATGAAAATATCTTCCGCTAGTGGGTAATATTGCGATTCCGTAACCATCAATGAATTCTGGGCAGATTCCAACGGAATCCTCGAAACGAGCTTCATTTCTAATATCGTGTTCAGTAATATTATATTCTCCAATTATTTTTCTTGACTCTCTTGTACCTAAACTTGCTCCAATGTTTCTAAGCCTTGCTTTTTTAAATCCAGGAGTATATTTCTTTAAGGCATTAACTGCCCACATTACTCGTTTTCGACCTTCGATCTCTGCTTTGGTGAGATCCCATACATCAGTACAGTCTATGTCTATCATATGGATTCCATTGAAAGACGTTATTTCTCCCGCATCTGTGTAATTTGTCCAAAAGCTTTCAATTTTGACATCTTTAGGAATTTCACCTGCTTCCCTTGCTTTATTAAATGGTTCTACCAAGTAAGTGCTGAATGATTCTTCTTCTTTACCCGTTGTTTCACCCCAATCTCCTATACTACCTCGATTTAGATATATATACATGAGAAATTTTCCAATATTAATACCGCTGCAACCAAAATTAACTGTTACCTCCATTAATTCCTTTTTTAGGCTCTTTCGATATGGAGCTCCAGCAAAATATGCGATATCTGCATCTCCTGTTGCATCTATTACTCGTTTAGCTAAAATTGCTTGTCTTCCAGATTTGCTTTCTGTAACGATACCAATGATTTTATTATCGTCCATTATCGCATCAACAGCATAGCAGTGTAGTAAAGGGATAATTCCCGCTTCTTGAACCATTGTATCAGCTACATACTTAAACATTTCTGTCTCTAAAACCTCGTAAGTCGGATCTCCATTAACCATTAACCCTTCTTTTTCAAGAACTTCTACCATCTCTGGATTCTTTACATTTCCTATGATATTAATAGTTGCTCCCATTTCTTTTGCCCGACGCTCAAATTCTAAACCAATTCCTCCTGCATCCACAGTTTTTGCGTATCGATACCAAGCAATAGTCCCTATCATTGCTTGAGTTATTACTCCTCCAAAACATCCATATCGATCAACTAATATTACATCCGTTCCTTCTCTGGCTGCTGCTAATGCTGCAGACAAACCAGCTGGGCCCCCTCCTACAACCAAAACCTCTGTTTCTGCTAATACTGGAATTTTTTTTGAAAGTTCTTCAATTGTTTTCATATTCTTATCCTTCTATTTA
>JBHLLE010000154.1:0-7624 GCA_048885945.1 Candidatus Hermodarchaeota archaeon
TTGAATATGAAAATTATAGCCGAAAGTAAGGGTTTAAAAAATTTAAGAAATCTTAAAACGCTCCTTCTAAACGATAACAATATAATAAAGATTCAAGGGCTTTCTTCTCTCAAGAATTTGAAAAAATTAGATTTATCCAGAAACAATATAATTGAAATTAAAAGATTAAAGAAACTAAAAAATTTAGAAGAATTAAATTTAGAAACAAATAAAATACGCAAAATAAAAGGACTCACAAAATTCTCCAATTTAACCAATTTAAATCTTTCAAGAAATAAAATAAAAAAAATCTCAGGTTTAAAAAACTTAAAAAAACTAACAGAACTTAATTTAGAAGGAAATTTTATATCAGTTGTAAAGGGACTAAATAATTTACATAATCTTAAAGACTTATACCTACAGAATAATATTATTTCAGAAATTTCAGATATTAAAAACCTAATTAATTTAGAAAGATTATATCTTCACAATAATAGAATTTCTGAAATTTCAGAACTTGAAAGCTTATTGAATCTTAAAGAATTGTATCTCTATAATAATAAAATTACAGAAACAAATGCTCTTAACAAGCTCGTAAATTTAAAGCGATTAAGTCTCGCTAAAAACCCAATCTCTTGATAAAATGGAAATTCTAGTTCTAAAATTAGTCTACCAATAAATATTCGACGTATTTTCGTAAAAATTTGAATATATCAAAATTAATCTAAACTTAAGAAAGCAAATTTAATAAGTACTAAATGTTCTTTAACTTTATTAATAAATAGAAACATAGAAATATATGAATAAAGAAATGAGTGAAAAACAATATATAGTATACGAAGGCGGTAATCTACCTATAGTCGTACCCAAAAAGATTATGGTTTTTGCAGGTCATCCTGACGACGAGTTAATTTCGTGTGGAGGAACCATATTAAAATATCAAAAATTAGGCACAGAAATTTACATTGTAATTGCCACTACAGGACTTGGGGGATACGCCAAAAAAGAACACAAAGAAAATATTTTAGATCAAAGAGAAAATGAATTAAAGCGCGTAGCTGAAGTATTAAAATGTGATTTTATAGAATTAGGTTATTCTGATTTAGAAGTAAACAGAAAAAAAATATCAAAAGTTACTAACTTAATTAGAAATTATAAACCACAGGTGATACTTGTACCTCATTTCTCTGATTTTCATCGTGTCCACCGAAATTTATCTTTAATTTGCAGAGAAGCAATCTATCATTGTGCTACTGGAAAGGCCTATGGAGGGCATGAAAGGAGCTGGACTCCTTTAGGTGTATATTATTATGAGTCCCCTTCTTGCAAATTTCAATATATCGAAGGCTCTGTTTTTGTAGTAGTGGATATTGAGGATTATTGGGAGATCAAAAAAGAGATTTTTGAACACGTCTATATATCCCAAAAAGAAGTATTAGAACGCGTTATTGATTGGGCAGAAGATACCGCTATTTTAAGGGGAAATGAAATAAATTCAAAGTTCGGAGAAGCATATATGCCTGAGACTACATATACCCCTTTACGTATTTTACTAGTCTAAAAAATATTATTAATTGAAAAACTTTATTTGATTAAACTAAAGTGAATTATTTGAATCATAATCAAAAATTTATTATTGGAGTAGACATCGGTGGGACTTGGATCCGCGTGGCAATCTGCACACAAGATTTAAAAGAAGAAAACATCAAAATAAAAATGATCAATACACCTAAAGACAATAAATTTTCAATTAGTACTTCAGTCACTACATTGATATCTAAGTTATTAGCAGAGAATAATTTGAAAGAGGATCAAGTCTTAGGAATAGGATTAGCCTGTGCTGGACCCATAGATATGAATTCTGGAGAAGTGTTTAATAATGCTAATCTCGGATTCAAAGAAATTCCTATAAAAAAACCTATTCATGAAAGATTCCCCAGTATTCCTATTTATCTAATTAACGACTGTAATGCAGCAGTTTTAGGTGTCCATTACTTCGAAGCTAATGAAGATGAGAAAGAAAATTTAGCATACATTACTGTTTCAACTGGAATTGGAGGAGGAGCAATCGTTGATGGACATCTTTTAGTAGGAAAGGATGGAAACGCAGCTGAAGTTGGACATGGGAAAGTTGAACCTAAGAGTATTCTTCAATGTAATTGCGGTTCCTATGGATGTTGGGAAGTATATAGTTCTGGTACAGGAGTGTTAAAAAGAACTTTAGAAGCAATTGATAAGGGGGACTTGAAATCAGAAATCTTATTCAAGCTAGTAAAAAATGATCCTACTAAAATAACTGCCAAAGAAGTATTTCAAGCAGCAAGAGAAGGAGATCAACTTTCTAAAGCGATTGTCGATCAGTGTATCTTTTACATGAAAGTAGGTATTGGGTTGACAAATAACTTCTATGACTGTACAACAATCTATTTTGGAGGTGCAATGATGAAGGATAAAGATCAAATATTACCTCCTATAATCGAACAATTTGAAAAGGAACCAATTATATTTACTGTAAATCATCCCCCTCAATTAAAGGCTACAAAATATCGAGAAGATATTGGCCTGAGGGGAGCATTAGCCTTAATAAAATATAAAACAGAAAACAGTCCGATACTTGATATGTTATAAAATTTTCAAACGATTACTTCTCATGTGTGAATGAAGATTTTACTCTTATTATTATAGATTTTAATTTTTGTCTAGCGAAATTTTCATTATTCGCCTCAATAATTATACGTATTAAAGGTTCTGTATTCGAGGGATGAATGAGTGCAAACCACTCGTTTCCCTTACCAAACCTCAAATCCATATCAATCCGATCAACATTTTCTCCATCTGAAATTAAATCTATTCTTAATTGATTTATTATTTTTTCTAAATCTCTACCTTCTGTATTGATATATTCCCTAAAAGCATAAAACTTAGGTAGTTTAGAAACTAAGCTTGAAATTTTTTTATTTGTTTCTACTAATATTTCAACAATTTTAGCAGCAGCAAAAATTCCGTCTCTTGTGTTATTAAATTGTGGTATCATTACTCCTCCACAGGATCCTTCCCCTCCAAAAACTATGGATGAGGAATCTACTTCTTTTAGTAAATTTTCCATTTTCTCAGCCAAGAATCGTTCACCGACAGGTGTTCGGAGAACTTGCATATTATATTTCTCTGCAAGAGCTTCAAACATTAAGGAAGACGCGAGATTTGTTACAAAAATAACTTTCTTATCAGCACGGCTAAATTGGTTAAAAATATAATCAGCTATAAGAGCTAATCCTACATCTTCGGTATAGCATGTCCCATCGTCACCGATTATTGCGATACGGTCGGCGTCGCAATCGTGGGCAAAACCAACAACACATCCCTCTTCTAAAACCGTTTTAGTTAAATCCTTTAAATTCTTTTCAATGGGCTCAATTTCACGAGGGAACTTATTACTATTAATGAAATCATTATTAACCAATTTAATCTCGCAACCTAATAGTTTTAATATTTTAGGAGTAGCTACTTTTCCGGCTCCTGCTCCAGTATCTAGAGCAACTCTCAAATTGTTGTTACTCCCTATTTTTTCAATATTAAGTATACTTCTAAGTCCTTGAATATATTCATCACACGCAATTAAATTTTCAGTTACTTTTGGCTGGTGGGGTACTTTTTGATAATATTGATCTAATCGATTATTGTATAGAAAGTTAGAAATTTCTTCGACTTCAGATTTATTTAAGTAAGTTTTTGTGGAGAGTAGCTTTAATCCATTCCATTCTGGTGGATTATGGGAGCCTGAAATTATTATTCCGCCAGGAACGTGGAGCTGATTTTTCATATAAATTATAATCGGTGTGGGACAAACTCCCAAATCAATTACCTCACAATTTGCATAAGTTAATCCTTCTATTATTGCTGTTTCAAGGATTTGACCACTTGGTCTAGTATCCCTTCCAATGATAACTGTTTTGTCATCACTTTTAAGCCATAAACCATATGCTAAGGCAATTCTCTTTACCAATTCAGCGTTCAAATTCTTTCCTACAATTCCACGGATTCCACTGATGGTGAATATTAATTCTTTTTCTACCATTTTATTTTTAAAAATAACTCACTCTAATATAAAAGGTAAATTTTGGCAGTTAAAAATGTTTAATTAAAATTTAGGTTTTAAAAGAATCAGTATGTCATTGAATTATTTAGAATAAACATTTTTATCAGGACTACTAATTTTTATGAATAGAGGAGCTGGTGGAGTATTATCTATACTGAAAACTTCAAGTTTGATAAGATAAAAGGCTATATTTTCAAGAGAATTGTCGTTTAGCCAATTAATTATTTTTATATGTTCTTTCTTAGGATTCTCACAAATCCAGATTACTTGTTTAGCATTATTATAGGCAAGAGATTTGAGAATATGTATTAGATTTGCCTGATTCGATTCGTCATATTGAGTTTCAATTATAACCTTATTACCATAGTTATCTTGCGCTAGAATGTCTATATCTATATCATCAAATATCTTTCCTTTTTTAATTGGAATTAACGAAATATCTAAGGTTTTATTTATTTTTTCAATGTTTCTTTCAAGCCAAGGATTAAAATCTTTTTTAATATCAGGCCAGATTGTATTAACAGGAATTACTTTATAATCACCTAAATCCGGTTCTTTCGTGACAACCTTTTCTTCAATTGTGGTTTCGGTCGCAGGGGGACTATAATCTTCAATTTTAGAGATTACATCCACTTTTAAAAACCTCTTTATTAACTGAAGAGCAATCATCCTAAAAGTATCGTTTATATTCTCACCGGTTAAAGCTGATGTTTCTATGTAAGAGATTCCCAAGTCTTCTGCCAATTTTACTCCTTCTTTAGTTGATATAGCCCTTGTATCTCTCAAATCAGTTTTGTTGGCACATAATATTAATATAATATTTGGTTTAGCCCCTTCCTTAACTTCATCATACCATTTTTTAATATTGTCAAATGTATCTCTTCTTGTGATATCATAAACTAACAATCCTGCTTCGGCATTTACGAGATATGAGTTACGAATCCGTTCAAATTGAGGTTGACCCGCTAAATCCCATATTGTAAATCGAACATTTGATTCTAGCCCATCAAATTTACACTCTTTTTTTGTTATTGAAGTTCCGATTGTCGCCTTATAATCAGTCCGAAATATGCCCTCTACAAATCTTTGAACCATACTCGTTTTACCCACAGCGCCATCTCCTCCAAGGATTAATTTATAGACGTAATTAGACCCAGCAATTCTGATTTTTTGTAGTGTGTTTTCTTTACGCTGAATGGCTTGGCCGATTTTGTCTGTATAGATTTTTGGGATGACAGGGGAAACTGGACGACCATCAAAAATTCGAGCAACTTTTTCTGCGGCTAAGTATGCATACGGAAATATCGGCTCTGACATTGCTAATCCATCCAAAATAGTAACAAGAATATGATTAGGACCTGCTTCGCAAAAAATAAATCGATATTTAGCTGTATCAAATGTCCCTAATCCAAAGGAAGCGATAGTAGAATCCTCTACTATACGTTTTAAAATTAAACCCATCAATCCTCTTACAAAATCTTCAATAGCTTTTACGGCCGGATTTACTAAAAAGTTTATTATTGAACCCTCTCTATTTAATACAAAAACAGCTACTAAATCCTTTCCAACTTCTTGCCGATACCATTTTAATAAAGCTTCAAGCCGTTCCTTATCATATAACATAGTTTAGTTCTTATGATTAAAAGTTTTTATTGAGAAAAAAAATTTTAAATCCTAATTTACATCAATAGTTGAAATATGGTTATTTCAATATTTCTAAAAACAAAGAAAGAGTATATCCTTTTAAAAATTTAAAAATTATTAATTAATAATAATAATATTAGTGAAACTAAAAGCTAGAATTTAATAAAATGAGGATATAAAATGGATGTAATTGATTTGAACGAAAAGTATAAAGAAACATACATGGTATGTCTTGAAGAATGGTCAGACGAGATGAAAGAGGCGGGAAACCATAAAAACAATTGGTATCAAGAAATGAAAAATAAGGGTCTTGGAGTTAAATTGGCAGTTGAAAATGAGAATGTGGTTGGAATGATTCAATATATTCCTATTGAATATTCATTTGCAGAAGGACAAAATCTCTATATAATCTTGTGCATTTGGGTCCATGGTTACAAAGAGGGCGTAGGTAATTTTCAGAAAAGAGGAATTGGTAAAGCTTTACTACAAGCTGCTGAAGATGATGTAAAATCCAGGAGTGCTAAAGGGATTGTAGCATGGGGTTTATCGTTACCATTCTGGATGAAGGCAAAGTGGTTCAAAAAACAGGGATATATAAAAGTAGATAAACAAGGAATGCGAAGTCTTTTGTGGAAACCTTTCGTTGATGATGCCATCCCCCCAAAATGGTTTAAACAAAAAAAAACTCCGGAAATAATGCAAGGAATAGTTAAGATCTCGGCATTTATTAACGGATGGTGTCCCGGTCAAAATATTGTGTTTGAAAGAGCAAAAAGGGCAGCAAGTGAGTTTGGCGATAAGGTAGTGTTTGAAGAGTTTAATACAAATAATAGAGAAACATTCTTAGAGTGGGGGATTTCCGATGCTATATTTATTGATGGTAAAGAAATTAGAACTGGACCACCACCTTCTTACGAAAAAATTAAGAATTTAATTGCAAAACAAGTCAAAAAACTAAGATAAAGTAATAATACTCTCTACTTTTAAATAATAATATTGCAAGAGATTTTCAAACATTGATGGATGCTTGCTGCACTTCAGATGCCGGGGGTTAGGAATGAGCTACTCCTTAGTAAGAAATATGAAGTGGGATGAGAATACATTTTTTCAGATTCGCAAAGTGGTGTCGGCAAAATGGCCCACGCTTAAAGAAGTCGACCTTTCTGAAGCCATTGCATATCATTCATCCATGCCGGGGAAAAAGAACCTGTTTTCTTTGATAGAAGAGGCGATCAAGAGGGGAGACAAACTGGTATATCCACGCGGTGGGGTTGCACTGCTTGATGAACAAATCGAGCTCCTCCTTCAACTTCAGGACCAAGGCGGTGCAGACTGGCTGCCCACCACTGCGGATAGTTATACGCGGAATGAAAAGTTTCAAAACGCCCAAATAGGTTTAGAGAAGAGTATTAAAAGCGGGAGATCCATGTTGAATGGATTTCCGGTGGTAAACCACGGAGTCAAGAACTGCCGACAAATTATTGAATCCGTAAAGGTGCCGGTCATGTTGTTGCCAGGTACGCCCTTCCCCAGCACTCCTGCGGAGATCGCTTTTGCTGCAGGATATACAGGCCTCTTGGGTGGAGGGATTTCAGACACGATCCGTTTTACCAAGGAGTTATCTATTGCTGAAGGTATAAAAAATTACCAGTATGTTGACAGGCTCGTTTCCTACTATGGTGAAAGTGGAATAGGTATTCACCGACAGCATACCGGGTTTCTAACAGGAACACTCATCCCGCCAGGAATTGCCACCGCAATTACTGTATTGGATTGCCTTTTGGCGGCAGAACAGGGTGTAAAGCAATACGGGCTTGGTATCGGCCAAAATCTCAACATTGTACAGGATGTTGCCGTATTAAGAATTTTGCCGATCGTATGTAAAGAGTATCTTCGCAAGGCAGA
>JBHLLE010000155.1:0-7619 GCA_048885945.1 Candidatus Hermodarchaeota archaeon
TTAAAAACTCTGAGTCATTATTTAACTTATTTAAGCTTTTCTTAAAAAAAAATTAAAAATTTTAAATCCTAAGTGTTTTAAGGAATTACATCAATAATAGTATAATAAAAATTAAAGGTATGAATATGGAATTTAAAACAATAATTTATGAGTCTATTAAAAAAATTGGGTATATAACGTTAAATAGACCCGAAAAACATAATGCATTGAATTATCAAATGCTCGATGATTTAGATGCGGTATTTGATCATGCTGAAATGGATGATAAAGCAAAAGTAATAGTGCTAAAAGCTAACGGCAAAAGTTTCTGCTCTGGTTTTGATCTTAAGCAATCCTATTATATGACAGTACCAGAAGGAGGATGGCAATATAAAAACTCATATGAAATCCTCAACAAAAAAATTTATGCGAAATATCCACGTATATTTAATTTTCCAAAACCAACCATTGCGCAAATTCACGGTTATTGTACCGATGCAGGTTGTTATCTTCAACTTTTGTGTGATATCTCAGTGGCAGCACATGATGCAATCTTAGGACACCCTGCCCAAAAATGGGGTGGAGCTGGGAGTATGCCGCTCTGGCAATTTTATTTAGGGGTTAAAAAAGCGCGATATCTTTTAATGACGGGTCGAACAATAACAGGACAAGAAGCAGAACAAATAGGGCTTGTTAGCTTAAGCGTTCCAAAAGAAAAATTGGAAGAAGAAGTTAATAACATCGCAACTGAAATTGCTCAAATACCGCCTGATGGGTTTTTACATAATAAAATATGTATGAATACCGATTTGAAAATAAGAGGTCTTGATGCATTATTCGATTATTACGGTCAGATGAATCGCTTCAGCCGATTTGTATTTAGAAAATAACATTGAAAAAAAATGCAGTTTTTTATTTTCTTGCTATTTTATTAAATAAAACCTGTATTAGCATTAAATTAAATTGGATCTCTGCATCATTAATCTTGTCAATCCTTCGAAAGTTTCTTCCACATTCTCGCCTGTCCTCGGACTACACTCTACAAAACCATCTGCACCTCTTGATTGTGCGATTTTAATCCCTTCTTCTCCTGAAATCTCCCGTTCTTCTCCTGATTCTGGTACTATTCCTGCAACCACAATTGGAAATATATAATCTTGTCGAATCCCTTTTTTAAGTATCTCTAACCAATCATCTATATGGGCTAAAGAGTTATAATTAGCAACATTATAGAAAAATAAAGCCCCATTTGCACCACGAACATAAGTAGGCAATAAAAACATAAACCTCTCTTCACCCTCAAAATCCCAAATCTGTAATTTAATCCTTCGATTCTCAACTTCAAGACTTTTAATTTCAAATTCGACTCCTATAGATAGTCTTGAATCTGACTTAAATAAATTAGTTAAAAATTTTTGTGCTAATATTGTCCTTTCTTCACTAGGATCGCCAAATAGCACGATTTTATAGGTAACATCATACCCACTAAAATAATACGGTCTATAGATTGATTCTTTAATTATTTTTGATTTTTTTTTAATCTCTTTCTTTGTTATAGGAACCTTTTTTTGTTTAGGATATTCTTTTATTGAGATGCTAATGCTACCAAGCATATCTTCATTAAAAGTTTTAAGTGTTTCAAATAAAGATTCAAAAATTAGCTCTGATGGAATTTTTCTTACCTTCCTTTTTCTCCTCCACTTTTTTAATAATCCCATTTCTATAAAATCTCCATTTACAAATATTTGATATAAACACGCTCTTGGTAAGATTCTATTGCTTTTCCTTCTTATTTTATTTAGTAAATTTTGAAATTTAAATTTTATATTAAGGTTATACTTATTTTTAAATGATCTTTCTTATCTTAACTCTTTACTTTTACAGAAACCGCTATGGATCCTTTCATCGCACCCCCTCCCCCTCCAGGTGGTTTAAAGATAAAAGGATATGGGAAGAATCCCCCTTCATCATCATCTTTTTTATGTCCACACCAATCACAAATATCTTGACCCTTTGGAATTATTTTTCCACAGTATAAACATCTCGAATGAAACCCCTGAATTTCTTTCCTAAGTTTTTCCAATTCTTTAATAAAGAATTTCTGTTTGTCATTTAATTGATCTAAATCTATTTTGTTTATAGGTATGTTCTTCATGGCTTTCTCTCTCTCTCTTAAGAGATTAGATATATAATCGTCTTTTCCTTCAAGTTTGTTGTTGATTACTAAAATAATATTTAAAATATCTTTAGCTATTTTCTCATCGACTTGGTTTTTGAGATCTTCTAAAGTGGATTTTAAAGCAGATAAAAATTGAGGGTTGCTGTATCTTACATAAGGTCTGAAAGGAAACATTTTTGGTTCTATTTGAATACTCGAACACAAAATATTTTTACCATCAGGAAGCTTTAGAATTTGTAATATAATGTCTTTTAGCACTGTTGGAAACTTTAAAAAAGAAGATCTTAAAAATTGAAACAAAATCTTCGGTTCAGAGGAGATATTCTTAATCAGGCTAGTTGATTCTAGAATAGTTTTGAATTCTGAAGGACTAAATACTTGTATATACCCTTGAGTAAGAAGATATTGAACTACAGATGGGAAACCACTTTCAAGTCTTAAAGCAATTTCTTCTTTGTACACTCGTTTTGCCTTGGGATCTCCTACCTTTGTCAATTCCCTTAACAATGGAAATGAAATATTACTCATTAGAATTCTTGTATCGTAATCATGCTCAACCCACGCTTGAATATTTGAACAATGTCCCCAAAATTCCTGTTCTGGAGTAATATTATGTCTCTGATTTGGTACAGGGGCTGCCATGCGACCCCTTACTATTCTATTTTGGAATACATATTTATTGTGTAATTTTGCTGCTTCATCTATAGACTCAACTTCATCGTATAAATGGGCATCCTCTGTTGGTATGTTTAAGATTAAGCGGATACACTGAATAAACCTCTTTCCATTTACAAAAATAAAAGTTCTTCCATTCACCAATTTAAGCGTTATATATTCATTAATTTCTTTCTCAAGTGTAGATTTAATTGGTGATTTAACATAATCAAGATTAGCATTTAACCAATCAACACCAAAAAGATTCTTTTTAATAGGTTTTTTACTTTTTTTTGAAATTTTATTTAATTTAATGAAAAAAATTAATAAGATTAAACCGATTGATCCAAAAACAATACAAATAATAATAATTATTAAGGTTATTTCATCCAAAATTGCAGGGTTCATTCCCTTATAACTTAATTCGATCCATGCTATATCATCGCTACTTGAAGCACCCTCTTTTGAATATCCTTGTATATATCCATCTCCTTCTCCTCCTAGACCATATAAGCAAACGCTTACTCCATCATTCATAATCTGGTCCGACGTTAAAGGAATTCTAAAATCAAAACCGTCACATAAAATATGACCTCTATAAACACTCTCATTCGGTTTATTATTCCAGGTTATAGTCATTTCATCCCATCTCTCGTAGGTAAGATTTGCTCCTACATCAACAACACCTGAACCAGAATCGAAATTTACAATAATATTTGCCTTTCTCCAATTATTGGGAAGAGAAGAGATATTAAAGTAGTAGAATGTTTGAACACTACTGGCATAATAATTCCCTACGCGTAGATAGTTATCATTGCCATAATTAGAATTTGGCTGATTCTCATATACACTTGCATCTTTACTGACATTAAGCGTTAATTCATATCCCTTAAAATAGTACGCTATAAAAAGAAAAGTAAACATGAAAATTATAAACAGAAATAATAATATATATCCAATCCGTCTTTTAAGTTGCCGATTCATATCTACCGTCTTTTTAATAATATTATTTTATAATAAATCTGCAATTTTTTTGCAGGCTCGTTTACCTTCGAATATTATTAAACCTACTCTTACTTTATTTGTTGCTGAAATCATTAATACTGCATTCTCTCCTGCTTTTAAAATTACCATCTGACCATCAGATCCTTCAATCCATAATTGATCAAATTCTCCATTCTTCATCTCTATAATTGATCGTTCTGCTAAGCTTAGATGAGCTGCTGTCATAGCAGCAATTATTACTTCATTGATTGCATTATTTATTATTGAGGCTATTGGTAAACCCTCAATAGAAACGATCCCAGTAGACTTAATATCTGGAATTGCCCTCAATAGATCTTCTAATATACCAATAAAATTATTCGTAAAATTTTTTTTTTCGTTCTTCATTTTTACATAATCCTTAATTTTATTATAGATACATTTCAATAAATTTTCTTTCTATGCTTCTTAATCTGGATATTTTTTCAAAATTGATTTGTAATTCCTTATTTGGATTTTTATTCCTAAAATAATTTATTAAATCTCGGCAAACATCTAAAAGAGATTCTATATCTTCAGGAATTTTAATAGAATTATTTTTTAAATTGATCATTTTTAGTATGTAATATTGTCTATTAATGTATACTGGACGTATACTATATGTATATTCAAATATTTAAATCTTTGTTATTATCTAAATATTTAAATTTTAATCCCCCTTCATTTATATAGGACAATATACAATTAATATACAAAAAGAGAATAATAATATTATACTAATAATCAAATTATAAAATAAGAATATAAATTAGCTATTTAAAATCTGTTTAAACTAAGGTTGTTTATTAAATGAGTTCTAGAGAACCCCTTAAAGGAGAAGAAGAGAAGATTTTAGAGAAAAAAGAACAACAAATTAGAGAATTAAAAGATAAAATGGATTTTTTAAGAAAAGAGAATATAGAACTTCAACAGCAGCTTGAAAAGTTAACTATGATACCTAAATCTGAGACTGATTTAAGCAATAAAGAACTTATATTGAATCTTCTTAAATCTGAAGCTCTAAATAGTAAACAAATAGCCAAGAAACTTAATTTAAGTGAACAAGATACTCGTACTTATCTTTTGCGACTTAAAAAAAAAGATAAAATTAAAATTCTTGAAAAAAGGGGGCGTTATTATGTCTATACTTATAAAGCGCCTATATATACAGAAAAACCGCATGATTTTGTTGATTTTCAAAATGAAATTAATAAAAAATTTGCTAGACTCGAGGCAAAAATAAATGGTATTTCATCAAAAGAATTAGGAACACAAGAACAATCATTTTATGAGGCTTTTGAAGGAAATCTTCAAATATTGGAACCCACAAGAAAAATTGATGTTGCTGATGTTGATGCTACCTTGAATAATTTATTATATACTGTGCCAAATGTGAATGCTGCTCTTCTGGTTTCCACTGAGGGTAATTTAATTTCTTCTGCTGTTCCTTATGGTTTTGACGATATTAGAATTGCCACTATGATAACAGCACTTCTTTCAATCGCAGAAGCATCAGTTAAGGAACTGAAAAAGGGTGAATTTGATCAATTATTTATAAAATCTAGTCATGGTTATTTACTAGTCATGGAAGCTGGTCCTAATGCGGTTTTAGCAATCTCTACAAGTTTAGATGCAAGAATTGGACTAACTTTTCTTAATGCTAAACAAACGTGTGAAAAAATCGCAAAATTAATTTGAATGTCATATTTCATTCTTTATCTTCGTTAAGCTCTCCTTCTAAAACTTTTTTTAATTCTTTCTTACTTTTTTGAGTATCTGTTTCCGATTCATCTTCCGTGGAAGAAAAAAAGTCAGTTTCAATCTCAATATCAATCTCTGCCATTTTTTCCATGTATCCTTCATATAAATCGTCAATAATTTTATTTAAGTTGGAAAGTGAATTTTTAATAGTAGTATTCTCTTTCAAAGAACTTTCACTTGAGCTTATCTCTTTACTGATTTTTTGCAACTCTTTCGACATCATTCCCAAAGATTCGAAAATATCTAGTTCGTTGAACAACTCCGTAATTTTTTGCTCTTCATATTTCTTTCGCATGTCTTTCAGCGTTTCCCTATATAAATCTTCAACCCACTCTTTAATCAAAAGCTCATTTTTTTTTATTCTTACTTTATCATCATCATACTCGTCTAAATCATTTATATAAAACCCAGTAAAAATCTCTTCATTCGATTGCATCTTTTCAGAAAATTTTTTGCATGAGGATTTTATAATCATCTCAATTTCAGGAGAAATCTGCTGATTAATCAACATTGTTAGCATACAAAGTTCTGTGCCACCACGGGCCCAGTTCGAAGGTATTTGGAAGTAATAGTTTAGCAACTTTAAATTTTCGAAAGATTGCGTAAAAAATTCTTCCCTATCAGGTTGATTCATAATCTCATAAATTCTAGCTGATATCTCCCTATCCAATTGAGGATTCTTTGGACATGAAAAAAAGATTAATGGTCCTATTCTAACATGGAAATATGATAAGATTACAATCATTGCATTTCTCACACTCTATAAACTTATATTCTAAGAACAAATAAGAATATCAAAATATATAATAATTTACTTTTAGATATTATATTTTATTATTATTAGATTTTAATATAGCACAGTATAATATATTCTCATCTATGACAGAAGAAAAAATAAAACGACTGGATAAAAATGTTGAAGAGTTCCTTGATAAGATCGAAGACCCTACTATAAAAGACGATTCCTTTACGATTCTAAACCTTATGAAAGAAGTCACTCAAGAAGAACCCATTATGTGGGGAGACAGCATTGTTGGATTTGGAAAACATCATTATAAATATCCAACCGGGATGGAAGGAGACTCATTTTTAACTGGTTTCTCACCACAAGAACAGAGCATTAGGGTTTATATTATGCCTGGTTTTGATAATTATTACCAACTACTTGATAAACTTGGAACGTACAAAACTGGTAAATCTTCTCTTTACATCAATAATTTGAAAGATGTAGATATGGGTATTTTGAAAGAAATAATTAGCAAATCAGTAAACTATACGAAGAAACTTTTCCCTAAATAATATTGTTTATATAACAAGCTGTTATACTTTTATCAAAAACAATTTAATTGAACAAATGTCCTCACAACCTCAAACCTACGATACCATCATAATTGGAGCTGGTCCTGGAGGTTCTACTGCCGCTTATTTATTAGCGAGACAAAACTTTAAAGTCTTATTGGTCGATAAAGCAACTTTTCCTCGATACAAACTTTGCGGTGGACTACTCTCTATGAAAACAATCCAATTAATAGAGAGCATTTACAAGGAAAGCCCTGAAGATTTGATTAGGAATAACATTATTGATTATTATACACCTTTTTATAAAATTACCTATAGAAACAAAAGAATAATATCGAGCATTAAAGCGCATTATAATTTTTATCTCGTTGATAGGACTATTTATGATAATTATCTTTTAAACAAAGCTAAAAGTCTGGGAGTTGAGGTGATGGAAGGTGTGAAAATTGTTAACATCGACATAGACAACTGCACCATAGAGTTGCAGAACGGAAAAGTGTTCCAATCAAAACTGATAATAGGAGCTGATGGAGCTAATAGCATCGTTAGACGAGAATTTATCAGGAAAAATATCATTAGCAGTAAAGATTGGCAGCATAATCTCGGCACAGGCTTAGAATGCTTTGTAAATCGACAAGATTTAGAGAAAGATCAATTTAAAGAACTCATATTAACATTTGGATTTGCCAATTATGGTTATAACTGGCTCTTCCCTAATAAAGAT
>JBHLLE010000156.1:0-7596 GCA_048885945.1 Candidatus Hermodarchaeota archaeon
ACCTGATACTGGAAAAATATCTCTGGCCATTATATTAGTAAATCCGTGAAAAATAGAGGAGATATAAGTGTACGATTCTCCCATATTTATCACTACACCAGTAGTTTTTTGTAGCGTTTGTAATATTGCTTGACTTTCTGATAAAAAGAGGAGATAAGGGAAGTTAAGTTCGTTAAAGAACATTTGTTGCATTTTAGTCTTTTCTAATTCTGTCATGTAAAAAGGAGAAATTATTATTAATGGTTGCTTGTTTTGATAGTCAGACTCAATCCCTAATTTGCTGTAATAGTATTGAAAAAATTTTAAAAGAATAGTAAAATTGTTTTCTTTCTTAAACTCATGGATTTTTAAAATATTTTGATATTCCAGAGCATCTAGACCGTAAAGATGAGAATCTGTTGTTTCTCCATAAAATAACTCTTCAAAACCTTCTATTACATTTAAATCAAATATATAGTCTTTAACATCAGCATATACAGAAGGAGCGAGTATTACAGGGGAATCTTCTCCTGCCCAACCCATTTTAAATGTATTGCTCCCAATATCTACAATTAAAGGTCTTAACTGTTTTTCGCGGCTTAACATAATGATTTTCGCTTAGTTAATTAGAAAAATAATAAAATTTCGATAATATTTTTATAGATTTGTAAAGAGTTCTTGCTGATGAAGAAACTCATCGGTTATTTTTTTTAATTGATATTCCTTGATTTGTAATTCGAGTAATCCTAACACTTTTTTAAATTCCCCTGACATCATTAAGATATCAACGCCAGAAACCCTTTCGATTTCGTCTCTTTTAACTTTGAATTGCTGGAGATTTTCTTGTATTTTAGTAAATAAGTTGTTTATTGAATCTACTAAATCTTCCGTATTTTTCTTTGTTACCTTTCGCATCTTTCTTAGAATGGCCAAAATATTACTTACGCTGTTCTCCCATTGACTATACCGTTCATTGTAACCTTGCATAAACTCTTCAAAAAATTCTGCTAATTTCACATAGATATTTGCTTCTGTGATTTCCTCAACCGACTTCGCAGATGTTTTAGTTTCTTCTGGTAATTCAATTGGTTTACGCTTTTTAGAAGATTTTCTCTCAGAAATTGGAACTTCTTCTAATAAATATTCTTCAACAATCTCGCTTTTCTTATCAATTGTCAATCGAGGTTCAATCTGCTCCGATTCTTTAATTTCACGCTTATAAAATCCATCTCCTTCAGATACACCATGCAATAAAGATTGAAGAGCTTCTTGGGTTTGCTTTGCAGACATAGGAGCAGCTTTAACCGTCTTTGCAGATTCTATTTCCTCTTTCTTCTCTCTTAAAGCTTTTGCTAAGTCTTTAGCAGCCTTTTTTTTCCTTTTTTTAGCCATTAGAATCAAGCTTATTTTTTTAGTAAATCTATAATGTTAATAGTACAATTAATTTATAAAGTTAGTCCGATATTGATCAGAAAAGCTCTCTATTTTTAAATAAGGTGTGATACGCGCTCTTTATTTATAATGTTTTTATTCTAAAGGATTTATCTCAACTTCAAGCGCTTCTCCTTCGTCTCTAAGAATTTGTTTCAGTTCATTTAAATCAAGGTCAATTGGTTTAGGACCTATAAGTGTGCATATGGCGGTTTTATTTTTTTGAATAACTATGGTTTCTTCATAAACTAACGAAATTCCTCTATCTCCAAATACAGAAAGTATTTTTGCTAACGAACCAGGTTGATCTCTCATAACTATTCTAAATTTAAGAGATTCTCCTCCAAATCCAACGGGAACAATTCTCATTTCCTTAGATTCGCTATCCGCAATTATCATTAACTGAGAATTGTTAGTAATTCCTAGACTTTTTCTTATAATCTTAGGAATAACTATTCTCCCTCTTGAATCAAGAGCTAAAATTCTTACTTCTTTCATTTTTTTTAATTTAAAGATAGAGTAATGGAAAAATTTTTCTTATTATTTATTAACACGCTTAATTATATAAATTAATAGCTTAATTACATAGCAATATCCAAGTAACTCACTAATTAATTTTCAGTGGTATTGAATTCTTTCAAATTCAGATCTTATAAATAAAACCTTTTAATAAGATCAAAATTCAACTATTATTATTATATTTAAAATTTAGATTGACTTTTTTAGTAAAACAATTATAACAACAAGCGGGATATTATAATGAGTATTGATAAT
Organism: Candidatus Hermodarchaeota archaeon; assembly: GCA_048885945.1. Lineage (GTDB taxonomy): Archaea > Asgardarchaeota > Lokiarchaeia > Sigyniarchaeales > SOKP01 > LW40-45. Next base: position 2,185 of record JBHLLE010000156.1, read on the forward strand.
AATAGTTCTGATCTTGAATATTCGACAAAGAATTCTACTTTTTACGCATTTGCGGGACTTACTGACGTAATTTTCTTTCAGTTCTTTACATTTTTAATATTTACTTTTTATTATGCCGTAGTAGGATTAGATATTAATCTGATTACGTTAGCATTTATAATTTGGTCTATATGGAATGCTATTAATGATCCTCTATTGGGAACCCTTTCCGATAAATCTAATACTAAATGGGGTAGAAGGAAGCCATTTATTATTGCAGGAGTTTACCCTCTTGTAATAGTCAATATTTTACTATGGACTCCTCTACGAGCTTCTCCTTTAATTACATTTTTTTATTTCTTGATAATAATGATAATATGGGAATTTTTCTATACTATGTATAGTGTGAATCAAACGGCTTTATTCCCTGAAATGTTTCGCGATCTAGACCAAAGAACAAAAGCAAATACAATTGTCCAATTCTTTCAAATTATTTCATTAATGATTGCTTTCATCTTACCAAGTTTTTTTATTCCTAAATACGATGATCCTCAATATTATACTAATTATATGTATGCGGGAATCGCTCTTTCTATAATTTGCGGAATAACCGCAACCATATTTATTAAATTCGGTATAAAAGAAAGACCAGAGTTTTCCAAAGAGCATGAAACAGCGCCTTCATTTATAGAGTCTCTTAAATACACGTTTAAAAATAAAGCTTTTCGTACGTATATTGTTGCTACTTTTGCATTATGGTATGCATTTGGGATGTTACCTACTATTACGCCACTGTATGGGAGTTTTGTTCTTGGTATAGACGATTCCTTTATTTTATCTCTGTTTTTAGCAACAGCATTTATATCAGCAGCAATATTTGTATTTATATGGAAACCTATACTCAGAAAATTTGGAGCAAAAAAGACTTATCTATACATTTTAGCAACCTTTATAATTACTCTAGCACCATTTATGTTTATTTCTGATATGACCTCAGCATTTATTGCTTATTTTTGTCTTGGAATTGGGCTTTCTGGAGCTATGATAATCAGGGATGTCTCTATATCTGCAATTATTGACGAAGATGAATTGAATACGGGAACTCGCAGAGAAGCTAGTTATTATGGAATCAATGGATTCATGGTAAAACTTACAAATGTGTTTGTATTTATATCTATTGCGCTAGTTTTCAATAGTGTTGGTTGGGCAGTATTCGATCCCGTCGGAACAAGTGAAGAGACCATATTTGGCTTAAGAAGCCTAATGTTTTTATTTCCTGCGTTCTTTTTGCTTCTTGGCTTTATTTCTATGCTAAAATTCCCAATCGACAAGGAAAAATACGATCAATTATCGCTAGAAGCAAGAAAATTACACGAAGTAAAGAAAGAAAAGGTTTCTGTTTCTTAAATTAATTTTTTATTTTCTTTTTTGATCTAATGTAGTTATTCGAAAATTCCAAAAATAGAAAAATATGTTAAAAAATTAATAAAAAAATTCTACTGTTTGTGTGCTTTTAATTTAACCGTTAAATCCCTAGCTCTTTTTGAGTACCATACTAATAATTCTCCCGCGTCAGCAGGCTTAAAATATTCTCCACCGCATAAAGTAGCTGCTCGGTTCATAAGTTCGTCATTTGGATTCCCGAGACCCACAATATAAACTACTACGTTTGGATTAGCTGAAAAACCTTGAATTGATTGAAAAAAGGCGTCGCCATCAGTTGGCTCTCCGTCTGTTAGAAGAACAACCATTGTAGGTTGATCTGGGCTCATTTTCTGGAATTCACCAAGTACATATTGAGCCTGAAGCATAGCAGAACCCATATTAGTGGCTTGGCCATACGCATTGCCTATTCTATCGACAATCAATCGTGCAGCTTCTTCTAGAATGCCTTTCTTTCCACTTGCAGAATCCATGTAAAAAGTATCAGAAAATGGGAGTATCTGGGCTTCGTCAGCAAATCGTATTACAGACACCTTTTCACCAAACCCTCTTCCAACTTTTTCACTAAGGAAAAGAACTGCTGCAAAAGCGGCAGAAATTCTTCGAGGAATATTGATACCTTCTTTAAAATGCTTCAAGAATTCTTGAATCTCTCTGGATTCCATTGCAGCTTTTATACCTTCAATGGCAGGCGCGATATTAGTCACATAGACATCTCTGGCCATCATTGAACGACTTATATCTAAGATTAATATAGCATTAAAAGGAACTAATCCAGTAGGTGTTAACGATAAGGTGGTATTGGGAGTCACTTCTGCAAGAATATCTCCAGTTAAGTCAGGCACGGTATTTAATATCGAACACGCGATATTTACTGCGGACCATCTCAATTTAATTCCTTTAAAGATGATATAATTCGAAATCCAATCTTTTAAGGAATCTACGCTTTGTCGAGCGGCGCTGATAATTTCCCACATATTTTCTCCAGAAATTGGAGCAATACCCAACGATACGCTTTGCAAAGGCATGATCTGTCGTTGATTTTTGGAAACTTTCACTTCGAAGCTCCCTATTCCCGAAGCTTCTAGAATTTCGCTATCTATGATGATAGTATTATCGGGAGCTGTTTCCACGATCCTAACTTTTCCCGCTCCAATCGCTCCAGTAAGCTCATCCTCAAAAGCCAATACGTCGTTGTCTTGAATAGAAAGCGTATGCTGAGTTCTAGGACTTACGTGACAAAAACCCATTAAATTTGGTTGAGCTTGTACTTCTAACATAATTTCTGAAGCCTTTTGGATGGGAGGCTCAGTAGAAAAGACCACTACCTGTTCTGCATGAATATTAGTATCCTCTTTAGTATCTCTGCTCATTACTATTTGAGTAGCCTCAATATTTGCGACATCTACTCTTGCCGAACCCATCGCTCTTGTCATTGGATCTTCCCATGCTATAAGCATTCCTTGACCTAGTCCTAATTGTTGTAAGATAGCTTGACTTAATTTAACTCTTCCTCCTTCGATGGTGTTATCAACGATAGGAGCTAAAATTATTCCATTTTTTTGGCCTCTCAAAATATTAATATCAGTCCTATTTGGATAGGGATCGACATGCGTTTCAGGTACTGTAACACTTTGACCCGGCATAGGTTGAGGTGTAGGCGTGGGTTGAGGCATTTGAGTAGGTGGTGTTAGAGATGATGGCTGGGGAGGTGGTGAGAATTTAGGTGGAGGACTAAATTGTGGTGAAGGCGTAGGTTGAGGCATAGGCGTAGGTTGAGGCATAGGCGTAGGTTGAGGCATAGGCGTAGGTTGAGGCATAGGCGTAGGTTGAGGCATAGGAGTGGGTTGAGGCATAGGAGTAGGTTGAGGTGCAGGAGTGGGTTGAGGCGCTGGAGCAGGTGTCATTTTAGGTGCAGGCGTAAGCTTTGGGGAAACGCCAGGTAAATGTGGTGTTGGAGCCTCTAATTTAGGTTTTGGCGCTGGAGCTGGCGCGGGTGTAGGTTGAGGTGCAGCAGCTGCAGTTCTTAAAACTAATTCAATTCCCGTAAATTGGAGCGTGTCTATAATGTTTCTCGAAATTTGACCCGCAAAATCTAAAGCTGATTCAGAAATCTCGATAATTCCCATAGTATTCATACTATTATCAGGGTTTATTATCTCAATAGAAGCACCTGACGACACACCTAACTTTTCAGCGTTAGTAGGACTAATTTGGACGATGTTATTGGAATCTTCTTTTACATCAACAAAAATTTTAACTTCCGGCATTATAATCTCAAGTTAATTGTTTTTTATTTAAATGTTATTCTCTCTTAAATTGTAAGAAACTTTATCTATTAAAATTTTAATTTTAGTTTTTTTCTTTTTATTAATATTCTATTATTATCAAAAGGATTTCCATTTATATTAACAAAAATTTAATTTTTTTTAAATTAATCAAATGAAAATATTGATAATTTTCGCTAAATTCGCCCCCGTGTGATTTAAAACCTTTTATTATTGTCCAGGATAACGTTTTCCTATTTCAGAACTGTAATATCTGAACACGCTAACTATTTTTCCTAAGTCTGCTATTTTTCTTGAAGCACCCATCAAAAAGAATCGTCCTGCTGCGCTAAGAATAATGAACGCATCATCGCCTCTCAGTACCACTTCGAGTAAGTGATGGTATCCAAGTGTGCTAATAGCGTCATCACCACTTTTCATCACCACAGCACTTAAACTAGAAAACAAATCGGGATCAATTTGATAAGTAGGAATACAAGAAAATGCGAGTCTTAATCCTTCTCTTGTAACTAATGCTAATGCTTCCAATTCTGTATGTTCTGTAATATTAGCAAGAAAGTTTGATAAGCTTTCAGCCTCTTCGGGGGTTAGATTTGACATAGTGATTTTTTAGGATATTATTTTTTATAACATTTTAATAATATTATAAAAGGTTTTATCTATAAAAATCTATATCTCTAACGTTAAGATAGGAAAGTTATTTAAAAAAGATAGGATAAAATTAGTTGTAATAAGTATAATTTCTCTTCATTATATTTATATTGATAAAAAAATAAGGAGCTATTTTCCTTTTAGTTGGGCTTTAATTTGATTTTTTAGAATTTGTTTCTTATCTTTATATTCAACTGGTGCGTCACCTGCTTGCCCAATTCTTTTTAGAAATTCGATGGCTAAAATCTTACCGTTCTCAGAAAGCACTCTAGGGGAATACCCTTCAGCAAAGAATATACCTTCGGGTATGGAACCAACTTCTTCAATTACTTTCTCTATCTGTTTTTTCCCAAGAAATACCTGAGTTTTTTCAACAATAGCGTAGGCATGGTTTCCAATAATTATTAATTCTCTTTCATATCCATCAGGTATCTTGATTTCTTCCAGTTTTTGCATGATATCATCAAAATTAACCTGTAAATCTGGCTGATAATATTTTGCTGTTGAATCTTGTCCTGTATATAATGGACCTGTATTTTGAGGAGCCATTGATTTGGTACCTGCGATGTTCATTCCTGCAGCAGGTTCTGGAGGAGCAAAGATTGGTTTATCTCTTAAGGGATGACCACCACCGCCTCCGCCACCACCGCCACCCGCAGGAATGGCGCGTTTTTCTTCTTTAATTTCTTTGGCAATCCCCGCTTCCGTTCTTCCCCCAATTATTTGAATAAATTCGTCGGTTTCGTCCCCTTCGTCTAAAGCAACTACTCCATAATGCATTCCAACTTGCCCACGGATTTCTTGACTCCTTTTAGCGCCAATAAATTTTGACCGCACACTACTATTTACCCCTTTCCAGAGAAAGACTTTCCTAATGTCGTCTGCTACTATAACATAAGAGCGATCCTTTTTCAGAATATTTTTAATAGCACCCTCTGACGTTAACTCAGTAGTGGTTCCGTCGTCTTCTATTCGAAATACTTGCAATCCCATTCGGTATTAACCTCAACAAATTATTTTTACAATAGAAATTTTTTATTCTATCTATATA
>JBHLLE010000157.1:0-7575 GCA_048885945.1 Candidatus Hermodarchaeota archaeon
CTCAGGGAGCCATTCAAATATTTATGTATTCATTTTCATCATATGTAACTTAAAATAAAAAATATTTATAATTGTTTATAAATGATTGCTTTTTTCAAAACACTACTAAAATTATCTGATGTTTCTTCAGACTTGTATTGAATTATAAATATAATTGACAATATATTGATTCTATAAGTTTATTCTCTAAATATTTATGGATTTCTATTAAACATGTACGCATATAAAATTTGAACGCCTCCAGTTTTTAAGATCTCGATTCTTTATCAATATTTAGATCTGTATATTATTATTAGAAGGTCAATATGTATTAAATATAAGGAGATTTGATTATTGTGATTAGATTGTTAATAGTCTAATAAAAATAGCACACAAATAAAAGGCACTTAAAATAGTGAGATCTCTTATCTCTATACCTATACAAACAATAAAGTCTTAGATTTAATGTGAATTAATAAAAAGAATTCTATTTTTTAGAATAATCAACCTTTTGAAAGTAAATTTAATAAATTATTTATATAAACGTTTATTTATCCTAATAACACTATTTTTTACTGAAAGAAAAAATTAACGATTTTGTGGTGAAATCTAACATCAATTGTAACTATTTTTAACAAATATAAATATTATAAGTTCTTCTTTACATTTGATACATGAAATAAGCTTATAAGCTTTTTTTTATATTTGTAATATGAAGAAAAAAACATAGGGTTGTCAAAAAAAGTTATGGAACTCACTCAAAACGAAATAATTGGCGTAAGTCTGGAAGGAGAAGATGAATCTATCGTGATTGAAACTGACGATAAGATTGAAGACATCGTAAAAGCTCTTTCAAGCCAAACTCGACGTAAAATCTTGCGTCAAATTCAGCTTGAACCCGCAGATGTGTCCAAAATTGCATCCGATTTAGATATGACAGAAGCAAATATATCTGCTCAAATTAAAAAGCTTGAAAAAGCTGGCTTAATAACCTGTGAGTACAGCTCCGGTGCTCATGGAGTTCGCAAAATCAGTAAATTAAAATACGATAGATTAGTTCTTAAATTTTAAAATTTCTTTATAAACTTCTTCTCATTCTTCTATTCAGTTTATTTACTTTAAGTATATTGAATTATGTAGCTATTTTTACGGAATATTAAAGCCGTCTAGTTGTTCCTAGTTCTTTTTAGAATTCTTTTGAATAATAATTTTCTAATTAAAAAAGGTTTTATATACATATCCTATTATTTAAGTACACTATTATTTTTTGGGATATCAAATACGATAATTTTTTGTTAAAATACTTTAAAATAGCAGGTATGAAATATAAAGCATCCTTTAAGATTTGCTTATTTGGCGAAGCTGGCGTAGGGAAAACGTCCCTAACTTACAGATATATTACTGATCGATTTAAGACGGATACAAAATTGACTTTAGGGGTAGATATTGTTGCCCATGACGTCGAAATAGAAAAAAACAGGGTAAAACTGCAGATTTGGGATTTTGGCGGTGAAGAAAGATTTAAAGCTTTTTTACCGGCGTACGTCCGTGGTTCTAATGGTTTAATCTTTATGTACGACATTACGCGAAAAAGTAGTTTAAACAACATTTCAGAATGGCTTTCGATTTTCAAAAAAGAAATTCCTGAAGAAGAAGGAGAAGTTCCGATCTTGTGTGTTGGGGGAAAAAAGGATCTTCATAATGAACGAGATATTAACTTAGAAGAAGCAAGAGATTTAGCTCTTAAACACGAAGTATACGAAATTATGGAGTGTTCAGCAAAAACTGGTGAAAACGTTCAAAAAATTTTTGAGAATATCACCTATAAAATGTTAAAAAATGTTGGATTGGTTTAAGGTCTTATATTCTTTTCACTTTAAAATGTCTTGATATATGTCTAATATGTACTACTTAAGTTTAAAATAAGATTTTTAATTATATTTTTTATAATTGATATTTCAGATGCTTTAATCGTGAAAGAAAAATTTTCTATTGAAGTTCCTGGTCGGATCTGTATATTAGGGGATAAAGTTGATTTATTGGGAAAACCCGTAATTGCTATGGCTATTAATTTGATGATGAAAATAAAATACAAAAAAAGAGTAGATGAGAAAATCGTTTTTTATAGTCATAATACAAAAGAGAAAATAGAGTTTCAATTAGGAGATTCCCCTCCTTATAACATCGATTTAGGATATTGGAGTGTTCTTTACGAAAGACTCAAAGAGAAAATATCTCATGGATTTTACATGGATGTAGCCTCTGATATTCCCATTGGATGTGGATTGTCAACATCTGCAGCAGTCTCAGTAGGATTTCTTAGGACAATAAAGAAAGCTTATGGTCTTAATTTATCAAACTCTGAAATTGCAGAGTTGGCATATTTAGGAGAAAATCGGGATTTAGGAATACAATGTGGTCGAATGGATCAATATTCAATCGCTTACGGAGGAGTCACATTTATTTATACGGATGAGAATCCTAGAGTTGAGCTATTAGATATCAACGAATTGCCTATTGTAGTAGGAGATTCTATGGAAGAAAGAAAAGCTAGTTCAGTTCTAAACAGAATTAAAACTCAAATACAAAATAAAGACAAGGTTACTCTTAACGCATTTAAAATCATAGAAGATTGCGTACATCAAGGAAAAAAGGCTTTAATAAATAGAGATTTTGAAAAACTCGGAAAATTAATGAATTTGCAGCAAAAACAAGAACGGATTTTAAAAGCAGAAAGCAAAAAAATTCGCGAATTATGCGATGCTTCTATTAACACGGGTGCTTTAGGTGCTAAGCAAATGGGGGCAGGTGGTGGTGGATGTATGCTAGCAGTTTGTCCAGGTAACGAAAAAGCGGTTGCTAAAGCAATTGAAGATGCCGGGGGAAGATCGTGGATTTTTAAGATTTTTAATTACTAATTTAGATTATAGAAAAATATTTTAGGTTAAAAGAAAAAGGTAAAGCTTTTTGAAGGTAGTGATTTTGTGCGCGGGATATGGAACCCGGATGAAGCCTTATACTGAGAAATTTCAAAAAACAATGATTCCACTTCATGGAAAACCGTTACTTGAATATATTATAAAAGGATTTTATCAAGCAGGAATAAGAGATTTTATTTTAGTAGTGGGATATCGTAAAGAACAAATTATTAATTACTTTAAGGATGGAAAAGAGCTAGGAATTAATGTTGAATATGTTGAGCAAGAACTTTTAAATGGAACTGGAGGGGCTTTATTATTGTGCGAAAAATTAATCGAAAACGACAATTTCTTTCTAACTTGGGGCGACACTTTAATAACATATAAGATATATAGAGAAGTGTACGACATTTTCAAAAATGAGAAAACAAATTTTATTTTAGTTACTAATTATATTGACGATCCTTATAAGGGAGCTGCGGTATATTGTAAAGGAAAATATTGTATAGATATTATCGAAAAACCACCTAAAGGTTCGTCTCGTACCAGTTTAAATAATTTAGGTTTATTTATCTTATCTAAAGAAATCTTTGAGGTGTTAAAAATTCAAAAACCTTCTAAAAGGGGAGAAATTGAAGTACCAGAAGCTATACGCTTCGGTCTTAAAAATCGCAATTGGAAAATTCGCCTAGTTAAATTAAAGAAGGACGATTTTTGTGGAGATTTTGGAGATCTTAACGATTATGAAAAGTATAAAACCGATAATGGGTGGCTAACCTTATTATAAACAGGTTTTTAAAAAAAGTTTCATAAAATGGCGCTCTATAGAACAATAATTTAATTTTTGTTGATTATTTAAATCAGGACTTTTATCAAATATAGAACGTATTTTATTGAGTAATAACAAACACTCTTCTTTATTTTTGTTATTTTTTTGATTTAAAAAGTAGGTCAAAGAACTGTTTTTTGAAACATTTGAGCCCTTTTTTCTTGAAAATAATATATTCGCAAAAATATTTTCCGGAGCTTGCAACGATAATATAATCAAATCTGAAAGGTTTTTGAAGGATATATTGGAATTTTTTTGAAAAAACATCATTGAAACTAGTTCAGAGATAAATTGGAATTTAAATATATGACCATCCTTTTTGTCTAGTTCGAAATGAAATTTGATGGGAAGTTCGATCTTAGGGATGTCATTATAAGTTTTTTTAACTACGCCTGAACTCATAAAAATTCAATGATATTTTTACTATATTGAATTCTTCCCTCAAAGACTTATAAAAAACAAGACGCGTACAATTTTCTGGAAATTAAGAAATAGAACCTTCGATAGTGAAAAAAATAGAGATCTCTTATAGTTTAAAGGATATTAATTATTATTTTAAAAAAATTAAATCAATAAAAATTGAGTGAATGAATATTAAATAAAGTGAAATAAAATTTAATTTGCCACTTCAGGAATTTGCTTTTTATACAGTAGGTTTAAATCAATATTCTCCCTTTTAGGGATAGGTTTTTCAACGTTTTCTTGATTAATGATCGATTTTAATTCGTCGGAAATAACAGAACTAGTAATACCTTGAGTGTGAAGCATTTTTAGACCACTTCTTATGACTGTTTTCGTAAATCTAGGAATGTTTCGCCCCATCCAATTAAAATTTCCAAGAGGATTGCAATATCTTTTTGCCATCATTTTTAAATACCCTCCAGAAAGATAGTAAGCAGCATATGCTTCGCTTACTAACCTATAAATCTCTTTATTAGTTAATTGATCAGTTCGCATCATGGTATGGAATAAATTATAGTGTTTATAATTACGACTAGTAATCATCCCTTTTTCATTCATTTCTTCGTAGAAATCTGTTCCTGGAAAGGCAGTAATTGGGGTAAATTGAACACAGGTCATTTTTAGAGATTTAGCAAATTGAATAGTCTGCCGTACCATCGTTTTTGTTTCACCGGGAAACCCAATAATGATCCCTCCAAATATGGAAATTCCACGATCTTGAAGCATAGAAACCACTTTTCTAGTCTTTGCAGGGGTGAGATTTCGTTTATTCATCGCATCAAGACTTTGTTGATGAACCGATTCGATTCCAAGAAACACCATTCTCATTCCGGCTTTGTGCATTAAATCGATTAACCATGGATTTCGATATAAAGTATCCACTCTAGATTGACAACTGAAATAAAAGTTATTGGGAATCCCAGATTTAATAATCGAATCTAAAATCTTTTTCGTTCGCTGGACTTGTATGGTAAAATTGTCCTCACAGAAAAAGATAAAATCATTTTTTCTATCCACATCATATATCTCCTGCATGATCCTTTTCACGCTCTTGGATCGGTACACGATCTTTTGCGTAGGATCCTTCCACATCTTAGTAATGCAACAAAATTTGCAAGAATGAGGGCAACCTCGCGAAGATTCCAATTGAGAGAGCCTAACTCCTAGATAAATATATCTCTTGTCATCCAAAAGATCTCGTCTAGGCAAGGGAAAGTTATCTAAATTGGATTCTAATTGGCGATCTCGATTATGAACTATATCTCCATTTCTATCTTTGTAAGAAATACCATCTATTTGTTTTAATTCTTTACTATTTTTTTTCTCATCAATATGGTCTATTAATTCTCTGAACGTATGTTCGCCTTCCCCTCTGACAGTAAAATCCACCCCTGAACATTTGGTTACATATTCCGGATCTAATGTGGGATGATATCCCCCAATAATAGTCTTACATCCTTGGTTTTTTGCCATTTCTGCCACTTCAAGAGCGTGAGAAACTTGGGGTGTCATGCAGGATATTGCAACTATGTCACTTCTGTTTAATTCTCGAATAAATGCTTTTTCTCTATATTTATGTACCTTGAAATCAAAGAGTTTTGCTTCATGTTCAGGTACCATCGCAGCAATCGAAATTAGGCTTAAAGGTGGACCTTTAATGATATAATCAAGTCCAGATTCAAGTCGAGAAGGATTAACATATAAAATTCTCATATTATATAACCTTATTTACTTCTAAAATTTTAAATCTCTTCTTCACTTATAGTTATGATTATTTATAAGAGAAAAAGAAATTCCTAAAATTCCGTAATTATGTAATTTAAGGATTAATAATTTAAAAAGTTGTTGACTCTACATAGCTATTGTTATATCTATATAAAGGCCTAAAAATGATTAATGAGCCCAATTAGATTAAATATGAAATTAAGGTATTTTTAATCTTTTCAAAATGACCTAAATTCACTTTTAATAGTCTATTTAGAGATTCTTTAGCACCTATTTCCCCCAGAGATTTTACAATTTTATAATAAGGTGATTCTTTCAATTTTTTAACTAGGGTTTTATTATTTTCTAAACCTTCTAATAAAAAGTCAATTGTATTGATGTCTTCTAGTTTTAATGTTCGTTGAATAAAAGCTAACAACATCATGTCAAAGGTAATTCTTAATATTACTTCCCTATCAAAATTAGTCTTGACAGGTAATAAAAGTTCTTTAAGAAGGTTGATTGACTTTTTAAAAAGTTTGATAGAGTCGTATCCTAATTCTTTTATTCTTTCATTATACTCCGAGTTTTTAGATGCACTTAAACACGTTGCAGCTACAGTTTGATATTCGGCAACAAAGTGAATAAACCTTGCCTTGGTATTAAGAACTGTTTCTTTGTGATCTTCTTCATCTAAAATTTCTCCTAAATTTTCAAGAGCTTTCTTGAAATAGGTCGCAATATCGTAAAATTTATTTGCAGAAGCTTCAAACTCTCCACTTGCCAATAAATGATGAGCGCGTTTTTCTTCTTCTTCGTAAAGTTCATCAAATTTATTAATTTTCATTACCGCTTTAAGAATTAAGCGTTTTCCTTCATCTTTTTTAATTTGTGAACGTTCAAACACTTGACCTGCTTTTAATAGAAAAATAGAAGATACATTGAGATATTCTTCGGGATCAACTTCAAATAAATAATCAGAAGCTTTTTGCCAACTTTCTCCCGCGGTCTCCCAATCTTGCATTTTATACGAGATATTACCTAATTGTATCAGTAATTTAGCTGAAACTTCGTTTAATTGAAGTTCTTCTGTCTTTCGAATAATTGAATTCAATCTATAGGTGGCTTGAAGGTTGTTCTTGAATTGAGAAACAATTTCTGCGATTCTAATATATAATTCGTCTAATTTAATATAACTTCCAAAATCTAAATAGATTTGAGCAGCTTTTTCGTAGAGATCTATTGCTTCTCCTCCTTTATTTCTGTTTACAAGTTCCTCGGCTCTATCTATTAACTGCAAAGCCTCGAGTTCTTTTTGGTCTTTATCCTGATTATTTATCATTTTAATTTCATCTTTTAAAAAGTCGATTTATTATTCTTTTATATGTCTTCATAACCATTTTAAAAACTTAAGGTTTTTCTATCCATATTATCATAAACAACTTTTACCTATGAAACAAATTTCTTTTAATCAAAAAGTCTAAGGTTGTGGGTTTTAACCACTTGTTTAAATTCAAATGCTTGAAAAGCAGATGCAAAACACTCTTTTGCATCCTCAATAGCTCCATAAAAGATGAAATTAGAATACCAAGTAGCCATAAACATAATTGAAGCTCTTCGATAACGGGTATGGAACTTTATATTCATACGAGGAGACGAATATTTGAAAAGAAAGAGATTTGG
>JBHLLE010000158.1:0-7573 GCA_048885945.1 Candidatus Hermodarchaeota archaeon
TCCTCCTTGCTAAGCTTGCTTCATTTAATACTAATAACTCTCGCGATCTTTGGAATTCTCTATTCCATAATCCCTTCTAAGAAATCTGACAATCCTGACGAAATGTTCAGTAAGAAAATGAAGCGTTTTGCAATATTGGGGGGTGGTGTAATAGGATTTATTTTAAGTTTTATACCTATTGAATTTATGATTCTTACAATCTTTATATCCGTTTTAATTTTTGGGGCAATTATAGAAACATTCATTTCTTACCAAGAAAAAAGAGAAAATATTTCAATTAAGTGGAGGTTCTATTCAATCATATTCTTTATAATTATTCTAATTATGACAATAATATTACTAATCCTACAATTTTTTAATTTGTTGTTTTAGTAATTAAAAATTGAAATAATACAATGTTTCATATTTCGATCAAATTGATAGAATTTGAAAAATAAATGTTCTGTTTATTAAATGAAAGTTCAATTTATTACACGCATTTCAGATTAATTGATAATCTTTTTTACTTTTCCATATTTTATAAAAATATTAGATATTAAAACTAAAAAAGAACTATTTGAGGTAATATGACAGAAAACGAAGTTGACCACGAACAAGCGGCTTCAAAATATAAATACTCTTTTGACTTTATCCAAAAAAAGCTAGAGGGTAAAAAGGATTCGTACGGCATGCTTATGAAAGAGATCGTAAGAACGGGAATCTGCACTGAGTGTGGTACTTGTGCGGCCGTGTGCCCTGTTCTAGAATGGGATCCAATAGCAGGACAACCAAAATTGGTTGGAAAATGTACTGGGTGCGGAATCTGTTATAATCAATGCCCCCGAACGATAACTGACCCTATCCAGCTCATAGGGGAATTTAAGATGGGATACGTAGCAAATACCAATATACCTGAAGTAGTAGGAGGTCAAGATGGTGGAACGGTTACAAGCCTTTTATCGTATTTATTTGACGAACATTTAATTGATGCGGCTATAGTAACTATGAAAGATCCTAGTAAGCCATGGTATCCTGTAGCTCAAATAATTACCAGTAAAGACGATGCTATTAAAGCTTCAGGTTCTATATATGCTCATAGCCAAACTGTAGATGCTTTAATGGATGCTATTCGTGCAGATTATAGATCAATCGCGTTTGTTGGCACTCCATGTAATATTGACGCTGTTGATAAAATGTTGAATTCTCCTTCTGGAATGCTTAAATTCTTTATGCGGGCTCACATTCTAAAAATTGGGCTTTTCTGTATGGATAGCTTTTCTCCTGAAACATTATATCCTATGTTTGAGAAAGATGGTATAGATTTATTAAAAGTTACCAAAATGGATATAAATAAAGGTAAATTGCATTTATATTACGAGAATAACGAAGAACCAATTAAATCGTACACTATCCACTCTCTTCACAAATTTAAAAGCTCTTCGTGTAGTTTCTGTACAGACTTAACGGCAGAAAATGCGGATATTTCTGTGGGATCGGTAGGCTCGGGAGCAAACAAAAATACTGTATTTGCTAGAACTGCAATGGGGGCAGAAATAATTGAAGACGCGGCTAAAAAGGGATATTTAACGATTGAACCATATAACGCTATAAATTTAAATGCGGTACTATTTCTTGGAAAATTAAAGAAAGTTAGTAAATATACAATACAAAAACGAAAGGTATTCATTGTACGCGATGCTACAGAAGAAGAAGAACCAAGAATTGAGTCGATGGCAGTAGACGAAAATGCCCAATCTCTTTTTGGTACCAGAAAAGCTTTATCAGTAACTAAAGATCTTAACGAGAAGACTAAAGAATTAAATCTAACTATAACAAATACCGCAGGCTTTACTTTGGATAATATTCAAGTAAGGATTGCTCTTGTTGACGAGGTTTTTGAAAGTAAACCATGGATTACTACTATAAAAGAATTATTCCCATACGAAACTATTGATGTTGGGTATCCTGTTGAGAACTTAGAGGGTGCAATTTTAGTAGAAGCTACTTCAGAGATGTACGGTAAAATCTTCTCAAGAACCTTGAAATTCGCACCAAAAAAAGATTAAAAATTTTCAATATTTCATTTTATTGAAAAAAGTTAAAAAAATAAATATAATCAATTAAAAATTAAATGGTATAGATTATTATAAATTAACATAATATAAGAGGAAAGAAAAAAAATGAAAATTAGTTTAATCGGACTTGGCGGTTGTGGAAAAACCTCTTTATATAGTGTAGCGTTCGCAGAAAAAAGTCCAGACGATACTAAAAAGCTAGCCCCAACAATCTTATATGAAACCCGCAGACATCCTTTCCTTGGATTGCAAGTGGGCATATTCGACTTTGGCGGGCAAGAGCAATATAGAAAAGAATATATGGAAAAACCAGAGGTATTTAAAGGTACAGATATTCTCATTCCAATCTTAGACTTACACGATCCAGATAAATTTGAACAAGCTAAAGAATACTTTGAAGGATTATTAGATATTTATCGAAAGAATAACGAAAAACCAAAAGTGTTCTTATTCCTCCATAAGTACGATACCGAAAATTACCAGAAGGAATTATTAGATACTAACGTGAAAAATGCTAAGGAAATATTTTTAGACCTTTTTAAAGATTATGACTTTGAATACATGCTAACGAGCATTTACGAAGGAGATAAATTAGCAAAAACCTTTAGAGATATTTTAATTTCGTCTTATACGGATTTAAAAACTCACGTGGAAAAAGCGGAAAAACAATTAGAGGAAATTAAAGCTAAGATTATTATTTCGGATATTTCTGGAAATGTAATCGTGCATAACGTGCAGGGCGTAAGTAGTGGTCTCACATTAAGAGGCGATTTAAGAGATTTTATTAACGCTTGCAATACAGTTCGAGAAAATATATTTATGAACGATTCTGCGGTGTTTAAAGGAGCGAGTGAAGAAGGAAAGGCAATTGAACTTCACATTTTCAAATACATCTTATCAGTTTTAGTAATGAAATCTGCTGAGTTAGACATGGGATCGCAAGATAAGCTCAATACACTTCTTAAGGACATGAAATTATTTGCTGACCTAATAATCTCAGCGCATTCAGAATAAACCAGAGAATTTTTTGTTCTTTTTTTATTTTTTCTTATTTAAATTGAGTTAGAATTTATTAGGGATTATAACTATTTTTAAAGAGAAATATTTTGAAATCCAATCTAATAAAACAAATTAAAAGAGATTTTTATAGAAATAATATTGAAGGATTTACCTTTTAAATCTATTTATCCTTTTTTTTGGATTTTTTTTTAGATTTCTTTTCAGATTTCTTTTCAGTATGATTCTTAGAATTAAGTTCTTGGGTTAACTTTTCGACTTCATTTCTTAAGATATTAATTTCGTCCAATAAGGGTTTCATCATGGAAACAACTTGCTCTTTAGAGAAGAGCGCATCATATCCTAATTCTTGGACTTCTGTGTGTCTAACTTGTAAATTCTTATCAATATATAGGATGGTGAGATGTTCGTGGTATTCCTTTCCGTGAATGTGATCGTGTAAGAATACATAGGGAAAAGGATATTTTTCACGTCCTTCTAGCATACTTTTGTTTAATTTCACGATATGAGTTTTATTACAAATATTACATCGAAATGGACGTTCGATGTATTCGTCATTATTTTGCATTATAAACTAATAATAGGTTTTTTTTTTATTTGATTTATTTTTTCGGTATATTTAAAAATACTTTAGAAATTAAATTTTTGCTGGTTATTTTTAATAATATTAATATTAGAGCAATTTTTCTAAATCTGTTAAACTACCAGTAAAATTAGGTTTTGGAGTGTCTGGAGACAAATTTGTTTGAGGACTTTGCACTAAAAAGGTTTTTATCCCAATCTGAGCTGCAACCATATCTTTATCTTCATCTCCTACCATTAAACACTCTTCGGCACCGTGACCAATAATATTTAAAATTTGTTGATAATATAAAAGATTGGGCTTATTAGCGTAGGAATTTTCAAGCGTAGTTACTAGTTTATAAGGAAAATCTCCTATTCCTCCCCATTCAAGTCGCTGTCTGATAGCAGTTTCAGGTAAAAGAGGCGTTGTAGCGATTACAACGTCATAACCTTTCTCAAAAGCAGTTTCCATTACTTTTTGAGCTGCGGGT
Source organism: Candidatus Hermodarchaeota archaeon (assembly GCA_048885945.1). Taxonomy (GTDB): domain Archaea; phylum Asgardarchaeota; class Lokiarchaeia; order Sigyniarchaeales; family SOKP01; genus LW40-45. The sequence goes on from JBHLLE010000158.1 coordinate 4,127, forward strand.
TTTCGACGCGTATATTGACGAAGGTTTGGGAAATCTTCTACGTAAAACTTATCGATGTAAGGAGTCATCTCCTCTTGGGAGTATCCAATTAAAGGAAAGAAAGTTTCTGCAAATACTTCTTCGTTTGTTTTAGATCCATCGTTTTTATCTACAGCTTGAGACGCAATCATTAATTTGGAAATAAATTTGCTTTTTCTTACTAAATGAGACATTTTAGACGCTAGCGATCCTAAATATTGAGGAATAAATTTATCCATTTCCATTTCTATTAATGTTCCATCAAGATCAAAAAGAAGTGCTTTTATATTATTACTTAAACTCATTTTTTTATTTAAATTATCTTTATGATATTAGATCAAAATATTTTAACGACTTTAACTTTCGTGCTTTTATTATTTTTAATTAATATGGGCTTTTTTAAGATCTAATGATAAAAATTAATAAATCTCAAAGACTTTAATAAATAATTTCGTTAACTTAATTAATTCTATTTGAATTTGTTATATAATGAAGCTTGAATTAGCAGATTTAAATAATGGCTCTGTATATATCGGAGATAAATTAAACATTAGAACCAAGTTCAAGTTTGAGGAAGACACATCCATTATATGGAGTGGTCTAAGACTGTTAACTCATCCTCCTTGTGCCAAAGAGCTTCAAATCGCCAAAGCAGAGATTTTCTCAAAAGGAAATTTTGAAGCAGGAGAATATATTCGAGATCGGGGATTACTAATAAAAAGTAATGTAATTCCCACCATTAAGAAAAGAAATATCGAATACACTGTCCAAATGATACTTAGACAACAAAATCCGATTGACTCAGATGATTATATTATTGTTAAAAAAGAATATAATATCGAAATAGCTAGTAAAGAAGCTCAAATTCAGGCTGTAAAAAAAAATCCAATTTCATTTTCTATTTCAGGTTTGAATATAAATCTTTCAAAGGATGTTTTCAAGCCTGGAGAAACTATAAAAGTAAATTACACTTCACAAAATTTCAAAGAAATTGAATTAAGATTATTGCAATCTGCAAATATCGTTTGTTATTGTGAAGCATACGGGCAAAACTGCCGAAAAGTCGAAGAATTACCCCCTGCTATCGCAGGTGATGTTAAAACATCTAATACTCAAGAAGGTTTTATGTTATTAAAAATACCAGATATCGCAGAGTCTACCCATAATTATTTATGGGAACCTACAGAAAAGGAAAATTGGGGATTTCGTTATGGAGATTATACAAAATGGTCTATATTAGTAATAGGCAAGCCTATAACTGGAAAGGAGATTACTAAATTTGAAGTACCCATTACTATTGTATCAAAACCAATTGACGAGGAAAAGGAAGGATTAGATCTGTTTGCTGGTGGTGGTTCAAGTGCGCCTTCTCTATTTGACGGTATATCTTCAAAATTTCAAAAGGTTTATCAAGTTACTTCTATTGAGTCAGACTTAGAGAAATATAGAATTAAAATAAAAAATATTTCAAAGGAAGATCTTGAGGGGGTAACAATTAAACTTACTGGATTACAAGAAGGATTATTTGAAACTGCCCCTGAATTAACTGGATTTAATAGATGGAAACAAGGAGAAGAGAAAGAAATTATTTACGAATCAAAACAAAATATTTCTGCTTTAATATCTATTTTAGAAGACAACGCTCAAAAAGTAATCAGATTGCAATCTCCCGTCTCATCTGATTTCTTTTAGAGAATTTTTTCAACGCTTTTTTCTCTATCCCAAAATTTGTGATATAAACGTATATTCAAGTTCTTCATAAAATATTTCCTAAGATTAGAAACCGAAATTATAGATTTAGGAAGAGGTTCTAAAGTTCCACCTATATTTAAATGATGAAGTCTTTGGATTAATCTCAATGGATTATTCGAATTTCTTACCATATGCATAATTTTATACCAAGAATAGTTCATGTTAAGATCGTAATCTTCAGTTAATTCTGTGTAGATTACACCAAGATTTAAAATAAGAGGAATCTCGTTTGAATCCACATCGTAGATTTTTGTTAATCTTTTTATTAAATTATCTTTTAAATTAGTATAGTGAGGATCGTTAACACTTTCAAAAAGTTCGAGAAGTTGATGAATTACTAAAATTGAGTTTTCGAATTTAATCACCCAATTTAAAGGTATAAAATTATATTTTTTTGGAAATAGAGAAAATATCACTATAGCAGCACTCTTCCTTACTAATGGATTCTTATCGCTAACTAAACAATTCTCTACAATTCTAAAAATCTTTTGATTATTCAAAGATAACTTCACAAAGGCTTCTATACATTTAACTCTATCAATTTCGTTATAACTTCCTTCAATTATAGAGATCAATAATTCTGTAGCTGTCTCTTTACTTAATTTATTATTGATGAAATCTTCATAAATCTTTTTAGGTGTTAGCAATGGAGAAAAAATTACCTCGAATTTTCTATTTGTTTTGAATAAGTTTGAAAATACAAAGCTTATTTAATCAAAAATAGGAATCAAACCTATTTTAATTTTTAATCTTTTTCAAAAAAGAAAATAAAAAGAAAGTTATTCAATTACCATATTCCGTAGAGAGAACTTTAAGTTAGCGCGTAAAGAAATTGACTACCGTATAATTCCTTGAAAACTAAAGATAAAGCTTTTTCAAACGATTCTAATATCCCTTCTCCGTTTAATGCTATTGTTTTTGTGATGTTAACATTTCTAAGTAGGTGAAAATCGATTTCGTTTAAAAAAAGCGCAATTCTAAATTTCTCCATTATATCCTGCTTATTAAAAGCTAGCACCTTAGGTATTTCTATTAAATGATCGTCGAAATAGGAAGCTAATTCGTTCCAAGATATAACATTTCTTTCGTAAGCGTTTTTCTGAGAATCTGCAACAAAAATAATACCATCTATTGCTCTTAACGTAATTGGCCTTGTTACTATGTAAAAATCCTGACCCGTTGTAGTGTAGACATGTATCTTAAGCTTCCAATTATCGTTTTGAAAGTTAATTATTCCGTAATCAAAAAATAAAGTACGTCCAACTGTACTTTCTACTGAATTTACGTCGTCTTTTTTACCAAAATGATTGAATAGAGCTTTCAACGAGGTAGTCTTCCCTGACATGGCGGGACCAAAATACACGATTTTCAATTGAACGATCTTATCAAGAGCATCTATAATCAACTTAAATCATCTTATTGTCTAGTTTAATAGTCAATTTAAAAATAAGTTTAAAAACTAAAGGATTTTTAAAGCAAAAGAAGAAAAACTTGATAAACAATCAAAATTTACATCATTTATTGGAGAAGAGTGAATAACTAAACAAAATCCAAATTAATAGAGGTGTTTATAATTATGACATCTAGTGGAGAAATGACTTACGAAGAACCTATTCAAGAAGATGAGAAGAAGATTAAAGAACCAGAAATTGTTAGGTTTCATGGTAAAGATGTTAA
>JBHLLE010000159.1:0-7568 GCA_048885945.1 Candidatus Hermodarchaeota archaeon
TCTCTTCCATTGAATTTGTTGTACTTTGGATTTTCTTTATAATCTCGTCAATTCCTTGGTTTGTATTAGCTACTGCTCTTTTTGATTCCTCAGCAAGTTTTCGAACTTCGTCTGCTACAACAGCAAAACCACGCCCATATTCTCCAGCTCTTCCTGCTTCTATACTCGCATTTAAAGCCAATAAATTAGTTTGGTCAGCTACATTCTTAATTAAATTCATTACATTATTTAACTTATCGGAATAATTTCTGATAGTATTTATTTCTCCATTTACTACTTGGACTGTTAAAGCTATTTCTTCAGCAGACGCATTCACTTCACTGGCACTTGCAGCTAATTCGGTAGCAATATTAGATACGTTTATACTCGCGCCTGAGGCAGTGTTAACAATTTTTCTTAACGATGTTGCTGAAGCTACAATCTTTTGTTCAATAAGTGCTACAATCGCAGTCACCAGCAATATCGTGGATAAAAATATTCTAACACCCAAAGCATATAGTCTTATTCCCTCTATATCACCTACAGAGTTTATTAATACAATTATCAAATTGAGAATAGCTGATAGAAGAGTCAGGCAGAGGAAGGCGTGAATCGGGGTTCTCTTATACCAGTAAATTCGAAAAATTAAGACACCACCAATCGCACAAAAAATAACCATGAATACATCCAAACCAACTATGATGGGATTAACGATAACAGCTGCAGATATAACATTTCTAATTTTAGTCTTGTCAGCTTTATTTTTAGTAAATGTATCATTATATTCCTTAGAAATTGCTCCGAATATTAAAAAAATAGCCAGAGCTAAAAAGATATTGCTAATTAGACTCTCACTACTGGGATCTATTGCTGCATCAATCGTAGCAATTAAACTACCAATAGCCATAGCATAATACGCTGGAACCCAAAGTAATAAATCTCGCCTCTTTTTACAAACAAAAGATAATAATATTGACGCAAAAATAGATATAACTGCACAAATAAAGCTTAATTCAAAAGATATTTCGTCCATTATTATATTCTTCTCTTCTAAAAGTAAATATTTAGATAACCTAATTTAAATTTCTAATCAAAGATATGAGATTTAAATACTCCTTTTATCATCTATTGTTCGTTCTGATATAATAAAAATGAAAAATATCTTTAAACACTATTTTTAAATAGTACAGATTCTTCAAAGGATTGTATGCTGTTTAATACAATGTATTTTATATTAAAGTCTAATAAATTTATTTGCTTATAGATTTTTTTAATTCGCCAATAGTTGTCCTCAGTTCAGCATAAACATTATGAGGATGAATAGATTCAAAGCTTTCTATTTTAAAAACCACCTTAAAATCATCATTTAAATTTGGAAAGTCTTTTTTCATAAAATTATTAGCCATTTCACGAATTACATCTTCTGAAAATAATGGCTTAAGATGAGCGATTCTTATAAGTTCTGCTTCTTCTGGTCTCTTTAATACTGACTGAATTTTACCACTCATGCTTTCTTCTATTATATCAATAATGTCAAGGACATCAATTTTATTGCTGTTTAAATCGTTTATTTGCAAAATTATTGTCCCTGTTGAGCGTTGGTTATGTGATGAGAATGGTAATATATTCAATAGTTTCTTGATATCTTCTTCAGATACATTTATATCTTTTCGGGTTTTAATAATCTCTTCTGCGTACTCCTGACTCATCTCTTTGGCACAAGGACATACTGTCATACCTACTGCACTCGCTCCTATGAAATAATTGAAATCTGCAGCTCCAGAAGATTTTTTATTCACGGTAACACAGGAACTAATATCATAAGCTTTTTGGATATTTCTATGTTCTTTCTCTCTAACTTGTACAATTATTTTTCCAGTTAATTTAACTTCTACTTTTGACGTATAGGGATGGCGTTCCAAAAGTTTTCTAGCAATTCTATCCGCAACGACTTCAATGGTGGGAGTAGGTTTAAAAATTACTTCATTTATAACTTCCTCAATTGTTTCAGTAGTTCGGCTCATGTGAATTCCTCTTTGTTGTGCTGGTAAAGAGATTAACGCAGAGATTTTAGCGTAAAAAGAGTAGTTCTTATTTTCTTGAACAATCTCAATTTTTTTTTTTAATCCTACAATCCCGACTTTATCTAAAGGAATATCAACTGAAGAGGACGAATCCTGTAAATCCATTTTAAAATGATGTGAGATTTTATACCACCAATTATCGAAACTAAATTTTTTTTAGTCTATTTTTAAAAATGTAAATCAATTCTAATATTTAAGAATCAGTTATATTTTTTTTGTATTTACTACTATTATTTGAGTCTTAAATGGAAATTAAACAAGTCTTTAGCAGATTTGCACTAATTGGAGACAATTTAGACCTTAAGGAAAATGTTATATTAGGCATCAGTGCAGACGGTAAGATAGTGAATATTTCCTATAATAACGAGTCACCAGAAATAAATACGAGTAAAAATAATAATAATCGTATCATCATTCCTGGATTCATCAATTCACACGTTCACATTGGTGATAGTTTCGCAAAGGAGTCCGGATTTAATAAAGACCTAGTAGAGATTGTTGCCCCACCAAAAGGACTTAAACACATACTTCTTGATTCAACTCCAAAGGATTTAAAAATCAAAGGAATAAAAAATGCAGCGCTAGAAATGATATCGAACGGAATAACTTGTTTCATTGATTTTAGAGAGAGGGGTCTTGAAGGCATAAAAATATTAAATGAAGCTTTGTCAGATTTTGCTTTAAAATATAAGATACTTGGAAGATTTAATGATCCTGAAGAAATTAATTCGATTTTTAAAAGTGGAAACGGACTAGGACTCTCTAGCTATAAAATCGTTAAAAATCACATTAGAGATAAATTAAAAGAAGAAAAACTTAGATATAAGAAATTAATTGCTTGTCACGTGGGAGAACTTGAACGAGACGAAAGAATTTTAAAAAGAATCGTAGAAGATAAACTTGTTGATGTTATAATTCATGGAACCCAGTTTAAAAAAAAAGATGTGATGCTAATTAAAAAAGCTAATATAGCATTAGTCTTATGTCCTAGAAGTAATGCTTATTTTGGAGCGGGATTTCCTCCCATAAATGAGATATTAGATTTAGAAATACCCGTCAGTTTAGGTACTGATAATGTTATGACAAATAATACAGACATTTTTGAGGAGATGCGCTTTTTATATAGAATATCAAGAGTTTTAAATAAGAGTGGTAAATTAGGAGCAAAAACCCTATTAAAAATGGTGACTATAAATGCTGCTAAGAACTTTAAAATAGAAAGTTCAATAGGTTCAATTAAAAAAGGAAAAGAAGCTGATTTTTTTATAATTGATTTGAACGCTCCAAATTTTTATTTAAATGAAATTAATAATCGAAACATATTACCATTAATAGTACAAAGAACAAAATCAGAAAATATTAAAGAAGTATACATTAAAGGAATCAAGGTTCATGAAACAAAATAGAAAGCCATACGTGATATTAAGTGCTGCAATGACGATAGATGGGAAAATTGCGACAAAAACTGGAGATCCAGAATTATCAGACGATGAGGATTGGCGTGAAGTACATAAACTTCGGTCAGATGTTGACGCAATAATGGTAGGAAAAAATACTATTATCAAAGATAATCCCAAATTACATATTAAATATTATGAACATAATGGATATTATCGTGTTGTGGTAGATAGCAAATTAACCATTCCTTTTGATTCAAATGTAATTACATATCAACCTAAGTTGTATCCTACCATCATTTGCACTACTAAGAACATTCCAATTAATAAAATTCAAAAGTTTGAATCTAAAAATGTGATAGTATTAAAAACAGGCGTAAAGGATTTTGTTGATTTGCTTGAATTAATGCCAATGTTATACGATATGGGTATTAAGTCTATATTACTTGAAGGTGGTGGAACATTAAATTGGAGTTTTATAAGAAATGATTTGGTGGACGAAATTCGATTAACAATTGCTCCATGGATTATTGGTGGAAGAGATGCGATTAGTCTTGTAGAAGGAGATGGTTTTAAAAAAATGATAGAAGGTCCAAGATTTGATTTAATAAAAGTGTCTAATAGAGAAAATTATGTAACTTTAAGCTATAAGAGGAGAGAAAAAAAATAGATCCAATTGATATAGATAAATTTAAACAATTATCAATAAAATCACTTAAAAAGAAGATCCTTGATATAATAGCTCATTTACCTAAAGAAGAGAGAAATGTAATAACATTTTCAAAAAATTTTACAATATCATTATCAAATTATTGTCAAAATCAATGTGGATATTGTTTTTACAATTATAAGGTACCCAAAATAAATACAGATGAAAATATTGTTTTAATAGACAATGAAGAAATTGAGGCTTTAGTCTATAAAGGAATTCAAAAAAATTGCAAAGAAGCTCTTATAATGTCAGGGGAAAGACCTGACATTTTTCAAGAAGTCAGAAGTGAACTATATAAAAGAGATTGTGAAGATTTTATACAATTTGTAATTGATGTTTGCAGTTATTTATTAGAGTTCAATATTTTACCTCATAGTAATTTAGGATTACTTACTTATGACGAATTAAAACAGTTAAAAGAATATAATGCTAGTATGGGATTAATGTTAGAGAGCACTAGTATGGATCTGTTTAAGAAAGGAGGAGTTCACGAATTTTCTCCAGGGAAAGTTCCCGAAAAAAGGATAAGGCATATAAAAGACGCTGGAAGATTGAAAATTCCTTTTACTACCGGATTATTATTAGGTATAGGAGAGAATATGGAGGATAGATTAAAGGATCTCTATTTAATTAAAGATATCCACGAACAATTTGGACATATTCAAGAAGTTATAATTCAGAATTTTATTTATAAAGATGGTATACCATATAAACCTAAAAAATCGTTAGAAATTGATGATATACTTAAAACTGTTGGATTTGCAAGATTAATTTTTCAAAATGAAATTGCTATTCAAGTTCCACCAAATTTAATAGTAGGATTTGAAAAAGAATTTATTGAGATGGGAATAGATGATTTTGGGGGAATATCACCATTAACAAAAGATTATATTAATCCCAAAAAGCCTTGGCCCCAAATTGATTATTTAGAGCGTATTTGCAAACAAGAAGGTTATATATTAAAAGAAAGGCTTCCTATTTATGATAAATTCATTAAAAAGTCTGAATTTATGTCAGAAAATATTAAAAAAAGAATAGATTTTATAAAATAAATGTTAGAAACACAAATTTTAAACGATATTGATTCTAAGATAAAAAGAATTTTACTAAAACCTTTTGAATCAGAAGATTTAACTTCGGAAGATGCCTTCGAATTATTAAAAGTTACAGGAAAAGAATTATTTGCCTTACAAAAAATTGCAGATCAAATTTGTTTTGAAAAGAAAAAAAATATTGTGACTTTTGTTATAAATCGAAATATAAATTTTACTAACATTTGTTATCAAGGATGTAAATTTTGCTCTTTCAGTGTTCCTAAAACAGATGATGATAGTTTTTTATTAAGTATTGAAGAGATCAGAAAAAAAGTTATTGAATTAAAAGAATGTGGTTGTACTGAAGTGTGTATACAAGGAGGAATCAATCCAGACTTAACTTTTGATTATTACCTTGATATCTTAAGAGCAGTTAAAGAAATTGATCCAGAAATTCATATTCACGCATTCTCTCCTCAAGAAATATATTATATGTCAAAATTGGCAGATACTAATATAAAGGATACGCTCTATGAATTAAAAAAAACTGGTCTTGATTCAATACCAGGTACTGCTGCTGAAATTTTAGTTGATAGAATAAGGAGGATAATTTGTCCTAATAAAGTTTCTGTATCACAATGGATTGAAATAATCTCAACAGCTCATAATATTGGTATACCCACTACATCTACTATTATGTATGGACATATTGAAGATTTGAATGACAGAGTCAAACATTTAGAAGTTTTGCGTAATATTCAAAAAGAGACTATGGGTTTTACCGAATTTGTTCTTTTACCATTTATAAAAGAAAAGCCAATATTATCTAGATTGGAAAATTATCCATTAAAACCAAGTTATGGTGTAGACGATCTGAGATTATTTTCTGTTGCCCGAATTTATTTTAATAATTATATTGATAATATTCAAACATCATGGGTTAAATTGGGTCCGAAATTTGCTCAAGTTTCGCTGAATTATGGAGCTAACGATTTTTCGGGAACTTTAATGGAAGAGAATATTTCAAGAAGTGCTGGTGCTGAATTTGGGCAATATTTATCTCCAGAAGAAATAGTAAAGATTATCAAATCCGCAGGTAAACAACCTGCTGAAAGAGATACTCTCTATAACATTTTAAGATATTATTAAAGATTTCAACTTATAAAGATATTATTTTAAAATTAATGAAAATTATCAAAATAAATCAATTATAGAGGTGAATATAAAGTTTGATTACTTTAATTGCAACTGTAAAAGTAAAAGATGGGAATATGGAACAAGCTATTGAAGTTTTAAAGGAAATAGTGCCTAAAATAAAAGAATCTGAGCCAGGTACCTTGGAATATATCCCTCATACTGTAAAAGGTCCAAAGGAAAAAAACACTATAATATTTTATGAGAAATATGAAGATAAAGACGCATTAAAAACACATACAGCAAATTTAGGGAAAAATTTGGCCAAGTTTATTCCATTACTTGAACCTGGTATGGATACGAAAACTTGTTTTGAAATATTATAATTATTCAGAAATAATATTTTAATATACTCTCTTTTTTTAATAATAATAATTTAACGGTATAACTCGTTAATCATATTAGCAAATACATCTTTAGGTAGAGTGATTTTCTTGTCAAAATATTTTTCTACTATGAGTAACAATGATTTAAAAATACTACCTTTAATTTTTTCAAAGGAATCTTTTTCCAAACAACTTTTAATTTCTTTCTTTAGATAATAATTTTTGTGCTTTTCTTCAGAGTATTCATAAATCTTTTTACTTAATTTATAGATATTTTGTAATTTTTTTCTCAAATACATAATACTTCTATTTGGATTATAGATGTTGTAAAATTTGTCTACAATTCCTCTTAAAAATTTAATATCGTCAGAATTTTTTCTTTTCTTTAAACTTCTTCTGCCAATAACAGTGAGATTTTCATTTGAGTTCTCTTGCTTTTTGTAATCTCTAAAATTCTTAATAATAACATTTACGTTAAAAGAATCTTGAAAGAGAAATTGAAAAAAATTTGTCAAAATAGGATCTAAATTTTTTACTTTTTTGATAAGAATTAAAACATCTTTTCCTAAAATTAGTGAATTTAATGTTTGAATAAGTTTTTCTTTTTTAAGATAAAATTTAACAGAAAAAACATTAATGTCCTCTGGTTTTAATTTTTTAAAGCTGTAAGTAAAATGCATTAAGATTAATCCAAAATACTTATCATATAATCTCTTAAATAAAGAAAAAATCTTATCGTTATTACTTTTTTTATCCCATAATTTAGGAAGGTTTATGTTATGTTTTAAATCAACAGCGAAATGAGTCATAATAGGCTTTATTGTTTCAAAAAATCTATTAAT